>JASFRE010000400.1:0-4502 GCA_050115055.1 Candidatus Eiseniibacteriota bacterium
GGCGAGCGAGCGCCAGCTCGAGCAGATCGACCCGCATCCCCTCGCCATCCATCGGCACGCCGATCACGCGCGCGCCGTGTGCCCGGAAGGAGCCCAGGTTGATCGGGTAGGTCGGCGACTCGGTGAGGACGACGTCGCCGGGCTCGAGGAGCGCATGCGCGACCAGTGACAGCGCCTGGATCGCTCCCGAGGTCGGCAGCACCTCGTCGGCGCGCGCCGCGATGCCGTCGCGACGCGCGAGCAGCGCGACGAGCTCCTCCTGCAGGATGCCGCGCGGGCGCACGTACTGCAGCGCGCGCACCGGGTCGTCGCGCACCGCCGCGGCCGCCGCCTCGGCGATCGCCGCCGCCGGCAGTGCCTCGGTGGCCGGGTTGCCGCAGGCGAAGGAGATCATGCCCGGCGTCGCGTCGGCAATCTCCAGGGTGCGCGAGATCGGCGACACCGCCGTGCGCCGCGCCGGTCCGGCGTAGAGAGGCTCGAGGTCGTGAGGCTCGCGATCGAGGTCGTGGCGCTCGGGATCCACCATGATCAGCGGATCATAACCAGCTTCTCGACCGCCGTGAAGGCGTCGATCTCGAGACGCGCCAGGTAGACGCCGGAGCCGGCCAGACCACCACGCTCCCCGCGCCCGTCCCAGACCACCGACTGGCGGCCGACACCGACGGGGCCATCGACCAGCCGTCGCACCAGACGCCCCTGCACGTCGTAGATCGCCAGCCGCACGCGGCGCGCGCCGCCCGCCTCGCCCGGCACGTCGAAGGCGATGCGTGTCGCCGGGTTGAACGGATTGGGCACCGCCCGGTGCAGCGCCGGTCGCAACGCCGCGGCGCCGCCGCCACCCGGGGCGCCGGGGTCGCCGACCGCGACCTGCTGGATCTCGACCCCGAGGTGCCCGGTGTTACGGGTGTCGTGCCGGAAGAGCGGCCACGGTGCCTCGACCGGGTTCCAGTCGAACGGCAGGTCATGGACGTAGATGAAGCCGTCGTTGGATGCGAGCACGACCTCGATCAGGTTGTCCGAGTCGGCATCCCAGATCGCCGGCGTGCCGCGAACCTCGCCCCCTGTCTGGATCGGGAAACCGGCGACCAGGGTGCCGTCGTGGTTGTAGGCGTGCAGCCGCCCCGTCTCGTCGCCGAACAGGATCTCCGGCCGCGGGTCGGCATCGACGTTGGCGACCACCGGCGTCGACTCCGAGGTCTGGGTCAGGAGCGTCGAGTAGGTGACCGGGAAGCCGGGCAGCTCGATGCCGTCACGGTCCCAGATGTGCAGCTGACCGGCTGTGTCCGCGTAGATGACGTCGAGCTCCTGGTCGCCATCCACATCGGCGACGACCGGCGACGGGGCCCGCGAGTTGGGCGAGAACGACGGCACCAGCTTCGGCCAGCCGGGCTGGACCGAGCCGTCGTTCCGGAGCACGTACAGCGTACCCTCGTCGCGCTCGGCCGCGATCACCAGCTCCGTCACGCCGTCCCCGTCGAGGTCGGCCGCGGCCGGCGATGCCGTCACCTGCGACGGGAAGCCGGGCTCGCCGGTGAAGACCGGCCAGCCGGGCACGAAGCTGCCGTCGTCGGTGTTGATGGCGTAGATACCGCCCGAGTTGTCGTCGGCGATGTTGACCGCGAAGACGATCTCCGGCTCCGGATCCTCGTCGAGGTTGCAGACGGTCGGCGTCGCGTAGTTGAACGTGATCCCGAAGATCCGCGGGATCAGGATCCCGTCGGTCGCCGGGTTCTCGTCCCCGTCCCGGTACTCGGTGCCGTCATGGTGCCAGGCGAGGAGCCGGCCGCCCTTGGCCGCCCACACGATCACCTCGAGATCGCCGTCGAGGTCGAGATCGGCCATCACCGGCGACGCCCAGTTGAAGTCGTCGAACACCCACTTGGGAAAGCCGGGCAGGAGCTGGCCGGTGTCGTTCCAGACGAAGAGGCTGTCGCGCGTCCAGCCGACGTTGGCCACCTCCATGGCACCGTCGCCGTCCATGTCGCCCACCGCCTGCGTGGCCTGGAAGCCCTTGTTGGTGGTCTCCTTGCCCCACAGCGAGAACGGCCCGTTGGTCCGCGGATCGTCGTCCCCGTCGACGACCTCGCGGCCGTTCGCGTGCCAGGCGTACTGCATGTCCGCGCCGATCAGGATCTCCATCCCCCAGTCACCATCGAGATCGGCGACGGTCGGCGACGACGAGGTCTGGTGGGGGAGCTCGACCGGCCAGCCGCTGGCCACGGGCGGGCTGGTCGAGGCCGATAGGATGGCCGAGACCGTCGAGGCGTTGCGCGACGAGTCGCGGGCCACGACCTGGTAGTAGAAGCGCGTCAGCGAAGGCAATCCCCGGTCCTCGAAGATGGCGCTGCCGTCGACGAGGTAGTCGTTGATCTGCTCGTAGGGTCCGAAGGGGTTCGTGCTTCGCATCACGTCGTAGCCGCGCACGTCCGGGTCGGCCGGCCGCCGCCAGCTCAGCGTGATGGCCATCGGAGCGCCGATCCCGCGCAGCGAGTCGGGCGTGGCCGGCGGCACGACGTCGAAGAACTCGACCAGGTCGGCATGCGGCGCGTCCGTGGTCGTCACCTCGAGCAGGATCTCGCTCGGGTCGACGCTCGAGTCGAGCGTGAAGACGAAGCGGTCACCGGTGACGGTGGCCCCCTCGGCGATGGTCCCGAAGGTCGATTGATCGTCCGACACCGTCACCAGCGGGTGGGGCTGGTGGTCGCTGGCGCGTAGCACGCGCAGCGCGGCCGACACGCCGGTCGCCGCATCCTGTCCGGAGTTCCTGAGGTCGATCGAGTACCAGATCTCCTCGCCGCCCTCGATCAGACCGTCGCCGTCGCCGCGCGGCAGGGAGTCGTCGACCAGGTGGTCGAGGTGCTCGAGGTAGGGGCGGTGGATCGGCAGCAGCGCGACATCGTCCCAGGCGCCCTGGTCGGCGGTGATCGCCAGATGAAGAACCGGCTGATAGGCGACCTCGGCATCCGGGCCGATCGCGATCACGTAGGGTGCGGTGCCCGACGAGGCGCCCCCCGCCGCCAGCGAGCCGTAGGTGACCGAGTCGTCGACGAGCGTGATGACGCCGGCCGGATCGTCGACGGTGAGGGTGCCCGCGAGGCTGGTCAGCGGCAGTCCGCCGCCGTTCGACAGCGTGAGCGTGAGCTCGATGGTCTCGCCGGCGTCGGCGAGTCCGTCGCCGTCACCCGAGGACGGGCCGCTCACGTCATCGTCGATCGTCGAGGCGGTCAGGTGCGGGAAGGGCGCGATGGTGGCGGAGACCGGTAGCTCCGCCTGGTAGACCTCGTAGTACTTCTCGTGCACCGTGAGCGTCATCGTGCCCGGCGCGATCGGGGCGATGGTGAGCGTCGCCGTGCCGCTGGCGTTGGTGCTGCCGCGCGCGTAGGTCCCGTCCTCCATGTGGAGCGTCACCATCGCGGTCGGCACCGGGCTGCCGCCGCTGGTCACCGTCACCACGACCTGCTGCTCGCCGGTCTCGATCGACGACGGGTGGCTGACCGCGAGCGGCGCGACCGGTGCGCCGTAGAGGTCCATCTCCGGATCGCCGAGCAGCATGGTGGCGGCCATGTTCCAGCGGAAGGAGCCGTCGAGCTGCGTGGCGATCGGCAGGCGGGAGAGCTCGGTGGTGACGCCGATGTTGGTCAGCGAGTCGTGGAAGACGTACTGGAACCAGGTGTTCTGGTAGATCTGCACCGGGATCACGTAGGAGTAGCGCGACGTGCCGAGATAGGCCACCGAGCCGCCATCCGGGTTCTTCAACCAGTGCTCGCCGATGGCGTTGAAGTCGATCGAAGCCGAGCTGCAGTTGATGCCGAAGACGAATCCGGCGCGCTCCCCGTTCGTCAGGTTGTCGACGTCGGCGTTGCTGATCGAGCCGTCAGCCATCGACATGATGTTGCGATAGCCATGCCCGACGTGGAGGATGAAGCCGAAGCCGTTGTTGGTCGAGTCGACGGCCGCTTCCGCGGTCAGCTCGAGCGATCCGGGGTAGGAGGCCGACTCCTCGTACAGCCGCACGATCTTGAACCAGGGTGGCAGGTACTGGAGCGCCGCCTCGGCCTGGTCGGCGCCGTGCGTGGTCTGGAAGAGGCGCTCGGCGAGCGCCAGCATCGAGGCGGGAAAGGCCTCGTCGGCCGGCGGCCCGGTCTCGTAGACCAGGAGCTTGTCGATGAAGTGCTGGGCGCCCAGCGGTGTCGAGACCGGAGCGCGGCCGACGACGAGGTCGAAGAGGATGTCGATCGCGTCGCCCGGATCTCCCTCCACCTCGCCCTCGCCGATCCGGTCGTCGCCGTCGGCGTTCCAGTTGCCCTCGAGACAGGCGTAATACATGTCGGTCGGGATCGCCTCGGGTTCGGGCTCGGTGATCATCAGGTAGCGTGCCGGCACCACGTCGGTGTCGCCACCGAGCAGCGCGTACAGCGCGCCCCAGTTCTGGTAGGCGTCACGCAGGAAGAAGCGCACGCGCTCGGCACGATCGATGCCGTTGGGGTAGGTCTGGTCGATCC
>JASFRE010000401.1:0-4467 GCA_050115055.1 Candidatus Eiseniibacteriota bacterium
GCCGATCCGTGTGGTGCCGAATCCGTACGTCATCGAGGCGGCCTGGGATCTCGAGCCCGGGCGGAGCGACCCCTCCGGACGACGGATCGCCTTCAACGGCCTGCCGGCGACCCGCGGGCGGCTCGAGATCTTCACGCTGGCCGGCGATCGCGTGCGCACCCTGGAGCACGATGGGATACGCGGTACGCTCTACTGGGACCTCCTGACTCGCAACGGGCAGCCGGTCACGGCGGGGGTCTATCTCTACGTGTTCGATGCACCGGGCAGGCTCGAGCGCGGGAAGCTGGCGATCGTGCGCTGAGCGCCGGGAGCGAGGAGTCGGACGGTGAGAGCGTCTCGAGTGACAGGGGGTGGGGGCGGCGCGATCCAGGACCGGGGTCGCGGACTGCTCCACCTGCTCGGTGCGGCAGCGCTCGTCGTCGCCATCGCCACCGGCTGTGACGGTGACGGCACCACCGGCGTCGGCGTCGATCGCGAGCCGCCGGCCGTGGTCGGTATCGAGCCGCCCGACGGCATGGTGGCGGTGGCGCCGGAGACGCCGGTCCGGGTCATCTTCTCCGAGCCGGTGGTCATCGACTCGCTGGTCCCACCGGTGCGCGTCGTGTCCGACGGCGTCCCGGTCGACGCCCTCGTCGCCCTGGACTCGACCGCCACCCGCGTCACACTGACCCCGGCCGTGCCGTGGCCGGTCGGCGAGGACTTCCGCATCGTGGTCGCCGCCGGCATCGCCGACCAGAGTGGCAACGCGCGTCCCGACTCGATGGTCAGTCGCTTCTCGACCGGGCTCGCCTTCGAGGAGGTGGGCCGCGTCTTCGTCGCCAACGACCAGGGACGCAGCCTGACCGTCCTCGAGCTCGGCACCTACGCCGAGGTCGAGGGATCGCCGGTCGAGCTCGGGGTGGCGCCGCGCCGTCTCTGCGCCGACCGGGACACCGGTCTGCTCCACGTCCTCTACTCGAACTACGTCGACGGTTACGGGGTGCTCGCCCTCGACGCGCGGACCCTCGAGGTGGTGCGCGACTCGGGGCCGGTGCTACCGTTCGGGCTCGCCGACCTCGCGGTGGCGTCACGTCACGGTCGCGTCTACGTCGTCGATCCGGCGGCGGCGGCGGTGATCGTGCTCGACGCGGCGACGTTGACCGAGGCGCGCACGCCCTACCGTTTCGAGCGGCCCGACGCCGAGCCGGTGCGTCTCGCCGTCGCCGAGCGGCTCGACTATCTGGTGGTGGGACTCGAGGGAGGTGGCCAGCTGGCGGTGCTCGACCTGCCGGCGCTCACCATGGTGCCGGGCTTCCCGGCGCCGGCCACCGACGATCTGAGCGACCTGGCGGTCGACGAGGAGCGCAGCTACGTCTGGGTCACCGGCAGCGAGCGCTTCGCGGTGGTCGATCTCCTGAGCGCCGGACGCACCGAGAGCTTCCAGATGCCGGTGGCGACCTGCTGGTGGTGCACGCCGCGGCTGTGGGGGGTGACGATCGCGCCGCATCTCGGCGAGGCCATCCTCATGTACCGGCGGCAGGCGCTGGCGACGATCGATCTCGAGACCCGCGAGGTGACCAGCGCGACGCCCAGTGATCTCGGGCTCGGCAACCTCTACCTCGGTGACATGGTCCTCGACCCGCGTAGCGGCAACCTGATCCTGCTCGGCTGGGGCAATCTGGAGACGCCGCTCTACCTGGCCAGCGCCGAGACGCTGGGCGCCATCCCGGTGGAGATGCCGGTGGCCGGCAACGGCGCCGTTGACATGGAGCTCGTGCCATGAGTCGCGCTGTCCGCCGTCACCCGGCCCGCCCGCCCGCCGCGTTGCTGGTCGGCGCCGCCCTCGCCGCGGCCCTCGCCGCCGCCGGCTGCGCCGGCGACTCGACCGGCGTGCGGGTGCCCAACGTGCCGCCGAGCCTGCGGCTCACCGCCGGGCCGATCGAGGACTCGTTGCATGTCTACCGGGTGACGTTCCACTGGACTGCGGAGGACCCCGACGGCGAGCTCGTGGCCTACGAGCACGCGATCGACGGCGACACCACCGCTGCCGACACGCTCGTCACCACCCTCGAGCCCTTCGCAGCGCTGCGGTTCACCGCCGACGACTTCGTCGACGTCGTGGTCGAGAACGTGGGCGGCGTGCCGACCGAGCTCTATCGCTTCGGTCGCCATCACACCTTCCACGTGCGAGCCGTCGACGATGCCGGCGCGCGCTCGCCGTTCGTCAGCGCCGCCTTCTTCGCGGTGACGGTGGCGCCCTCGACCCGGATCATCAACCCGGATCCGCGCAACGTCGGTACGGTCGGCCACTCCTTCGCGATCAGCTGGGAGGGCGAGGACCTCGACGGCAGCGGGCCGCCCGCGCTCTACACGACGCGCATCGTGCCGGTGCCCGAGGACAGCCTGACGATGATCGGCGTCGAGCGGCTCGACTGCGAGGGCTGCGCGCCGCCCTGGTCACCGTTCAGTCCCGGGACGGGCGTGCGCTACGACCGCCTGGAGGCCGGCGCCTATCTCTTCGGGGTGCGGGCGCAGGACGAGGCCGGGGCGGTCGAGCCCGAGCTCGAGTTCCTCCGTAACGCGCTCAGGCTGCGGGTCAGCGGTGAGCCCGGGCGCCCGACGGTGCGGCTGACCGCGCTCGGCAAGACGGTGGAGCTGCCGCTGCCCGAGACGACGCCGCCGGATGAGGCCGACTCGCTCCGCACCTTCGACATGGCCTCGGGGCAGGTGGTCGGGATCGCCTGGGAGGCCGATGCCTCGGCCTACGGTGCCAGCGTCACCGGCTACTCCTACGGCCTCGATCTCGAGTCCACGGCGCCGGACGCCCCGGGCTGGGTGCCGCTCGGAGCGCCGGCGGTGACGGTCGTCCTCCACAACCCCGAGGGCGTCGACGAGTCGGTGCACCTGTTCTACCTGCAGGTGCGCGACTCGATCGACCAGGTCTCGGTCTACGACGTCATCCTGCGGGTCGGACCGCCGGACTTCCAGTTCGACATTCTCTATGTCGACGACATCGGCGACGGCGACCAGGGCAGCCCCTCCAATCCGTCGGACGCCGAGCGCGACCGCCTGGTGCTCGATCATCTGCTGGCCGAGGCCGGGCGCCGCGGCATGACGGTCGACCAGTACGAGGTGCAGGACAACCGCGGCGTGGTCATCCCCGGCGCCCCGGAGCTGCAGCGGTTGCGCAAGTACAAGCTGCTGGTCTGGACCATGGGCAGCCCGCAGTGCGCCTTCGCCCTGGCCATGGACTATGGTGGTGATCTGCCCCTCCACCAGTACCTCGACCTCGGCGGCATGCTGTGGATCACCGGCAAACAGGTCATGACGCGGTCGATCTTCGGCATCACCGACGAGTACTTCGGATTCACCGAGGGTGACTTCGGCTGGGACTACTTCCACATCGAAACCCAGGTCGATGGCGGCGAGATCGTGCAGGGGGAGTTCCTCAGGCCGCGCAGCAACGCCGCCGATCAGCGCATCGACGGACTCGACGGTGCGCACCCGACACCGGCGGCGGCGGCCGAGGGCTGGCCGGAGCTCCTCGTGTCGCGCGAGCCCTACACGGGGCAGCTCTTCGGCATCCCGCTGGTCGAGGGGATGACCAAGGGCTACCAGCACGGCTTCCGGCCGGGCGTCTTCGACACGCTCTACACGACGATCACCAACGGCAGCCGCTGGCAGCCGATCCCGATCCCGTCGCGACTCGACGACGCGCCGTCCGCCTTCCGCTACGCCGGCCCGGGCCACGGCAGGACGATGGTCTTCGCCTTCCCGCTCTTCTGGTTCTCCGACGGGGCGCTCGACAGCGTGGGCACGCGGGCGATCGAGTGGTTCTTCGACGGGTCGCCGTAGCGCTCCCGGGCGTCAGGAGCTCGTTCAGAAGCTCTTGAAGACGCGCGCCAGGGGATGCCCCGGAGCCTCGATCGCCAGATCGTTGAAGTGGCCGTACGGGGTCTCGTGCACCTCGTAGCCGGCCTCCGCGAGGCGTGTGCGGGCGGCGGCGAACAGCCCGGCGCCGGCCGTCGCGTCGGCCTTCTCCGCCGCCAGGTGCGAGAAGGAGTGGAGGAGGATCGTGCGGGTCGTGTTCTTGCCGGCCAGCCACTTCAGGTTCTTGAGGAGGCGGGTGACGACGCGGGACGCGACCCGGCCGTCGGGATCGACGTCGGCGGGCTCGACGTGGATCAGGCCGACCACGGCGGTGCGGACCTCACCCGCCTCGCCGGCCGCCGCCGATTCGAGCGTCCGCACGGTCGGCCGCCAGGCGAAGCGATCGCAGTAGAGCATCAGCAGCTTCATGATGGCGTCACTCCAAGACCGCAGCCGCCGCCAGGCGAGACGGCATGATGCGCGCGCTTCGGCAGGCGCGCGCCATGACGGCCGGAGACCTCGATGCCACACGTCGCGCGCGCAACTCGCGCGGCGCCCCATGCCGTATCGCCTGGCGGTCTCGTCCGGCCCCCGGCGATCGGGGTCACCGCGGCTCGT
>JASFRE010000402.1:0-4464 GCA_050115055.1 Candidatus Eiseniibacteriota bacterium
TCAACAACTGGGACTTTGCGCTGGCGGCCTACAACCGCGGCGAGCACGGTATCCACCGCGACATCCGCAACTCCGGGATCGTCGACTTCATGGAGATGGCCGAGCTCGGCGCCACGCACCGCGAGACGCAGAATCACGTCCCCCAGATCCACGCGGCCGCGATCATCGCCAAGCACCCGGAGAAGTACGGTTTCCAGCTCGACTTCGAGTCGCCGGTGGAGGCCGACACGGTCCAGATCGACTACGTCGTCGATCTCGAGGTAGCCGCGCAGTGCGCCGGGACGACGGAGCGCGCGCTCCGCGAGCTCAACCCGGAGATCCGCACCTGGGTGACCCCGGTGCTGTCGGTGGACTATCCGTCCTACGCGCTCAAGCTGCCGACGGGGACGCGCGAGCGCTACCTCGAGGCGATCGGGTCGGTGGCCGACCTCACCCCGAAGCGGCAGATCCAGTACGTGGTGCGGCGCGGTGACACGCTGGGCTCGATCGGCCGCCGGTTCGGCGTCCCATGGGGCAAGATCAAGAGCTGGAACAACCTGCGCTCGTCGCGCATCTACCCGGGGCAGAAGCTGGTGGTCTTTCCCGGCAACGATCGGGGCGCCCGGTCGATGGCCGCTGCCAGCACGGGGCGCGACGCCGCGCCGCCACGCCGCCACGCCACCAGCGTCGACAGCGGCGGCGGCGAGCAGCAGCGCATCTACACGGTACGGCGCGGTGACACGCTCACCCACATCGCGCACGCCTTCGGTGTCAGCGTCGCGCAGCTCAAGGCATGGAACGGGGTCGGGAGCCGCATCTACCCCGGACAGAAGCTGAAGGTCGGGGCGCCGGTCAGCGGCGAGGGCGAGCCGGTCGTCTACGTCGTGAAGCGCGGCGACACCCTGTCCGGGATCGCCGAGCGGCATCAGACGACGGTCGCCCTGCTCAGGTCCTGGAACCGGTTCGGGCGCTACTTGCATCCGGGTCAGAAGATCAGGATCTACCGCACCGATTGAACCTGCGGCGCCGAGTGAGCTGGCGGCGGGCGTCCGGCCCGTTGCGCCCCGGTGGACTCAGGAGGCGAGGTCGACGCCGAGCTCCCGGGCCACCTTCGCCATCTTCGCCCGCAGCGCCACGTCCTGCGTCTTGACCCGCTCGATCTTGTCGACGGCGTGGATCACCGTGCTGTGATCGCGATCCCCGATCCGGCGCCCGATCTCCACCAGGCTGAGCGAGGTCTGCGTGCGCATGAAGTACATGGCGATCTGGCGTGGCAACGCCACCGCCTTCGTGCGCTTCTTGCTCACCAGGACCTCCGGCGACACCTCGAAGACCGAGCAGACCGCGTGCATGATGCGCCGCGGCGACAGTGCCTGGTGATGGCCGCGGAAGAGATCACCCAGCATGCGGCTGGCGAAGTCGACGTCGATGCGCCGCCGGGCACTGGCGGCCAGCGCGTGCAGCCGGTTCAGGCACCCCTCGAGGTCGCGGATGTTGGTCTTGACGTTGCGAGCGATGAGCAGCGCGACGTCGTCGTCGATCTCGATCTCCTTCAGCTCGGCGAACTTGCGGAGGATCGCCACGCGCGTCTCGAGGTCCGGGAGCTGGATGTCGGCGACCAGGCCCCAGCTGACGCGCGAGACCAGCCGCTCCTCGAGCCCCGAGATCTCCTTCGGCGGGCAGTCAGCGGTGAGGATGATCTGCTTCTGGGCGTCGTAGAGCGCGTTGAAGGTGTGGAAGAACTCCTCCTGGGTGCTCTCCTTGCCCGACAGGAACTGGATGTCGTCGATCAGGAGGACATCGAGGCTCCGGTACTTGCGCTTGAAGTCCATGGTGGTGCCCCGCTGGATCGAGCGGATCATCTCCGTCATGAACTTCTCGCTGGTCAGGTAGTAGACGCGCGCGGCCGGGTTGCGCTGGGCGATGCGATGGCCGATCGCGTGCAGCAGGTGGGTCTTGCCGAGCCCCACACCACCGTAGACGAACAGCGGGTTATAGAGCAGGCCGGGCTGGTCGACGACGCCGAGGGCGGCGGCGTAGGCGAACTCGTTGGACGCGCCGACGACGAAGTGCTCGAAGGTGTGTCGCTCGTGGATGCCGGGCAGCGGCCCGCGACGCTGGGCAGCCGCGACCGGTGCCCTGCGGGTCGCGGGCGGCGACACCAGGGGGCTGACGCGGCCGAGCCCGTGGCCTGGCGGTGCGCAGGCCCGGTCGGCGCCGGCGCCGTCTCCCGCCGGCGCGGATCCCTCGTCGCGGGCGTCGCCGTTGCCAGCGCCGGGGGTGACTGCCGGGGCGGCCTCGGTGACCAGGAATCGCAGCCGAGAGGGCCGTCCGGTGACGGCGTCGAGCGCTTCTTGCAGGAGCGGGCGGTAATGCTCTTCCACCCAGTCCTGGAAGAAGCTGCTCGGTACGCCGAGCGTCACCGTGTCGTCCGTCGCTTCGAGCAGCGCGATCGGCCGGATCCAGGTGTCGAAGGAGCGACGGGCCAGGTGCTCCTGGATTCGCCGCAGGGCCTCGTTCCAGATGTCGACAAGAGTGTCTTGGGGCACGGCCGACCTCGTCCGTGGCGGATCAGAACTGCCGATCAACGGATCGGATGACTGCCCCCGAAGCGAGCTGGGTGCCGCTGGGCGCCATGGTCCACGGCCAATGACTGCGCACTTGGCAACAAGAAACCCATCCGTCCCGGCAAGCCGGAACGGTACACGTGTTGTCAACCAACGTGGATAACGCTGGATCTAGTTGTGGGTAGGGGCCTTGCGTGAATCCGGCGGCGACGTTCTCAACAGTTCATCCACAGTGTTCCGAGCATCACGCTCGGGGAGAACGGCCTGGAATGAAATGTGTTGCACGGCAATGAAGCGACGTCTCCCAACCCATCGGGCAGGGGGCAAGCTACCACGCCGCGGAGACCGCTCACAAGATCATAATTCGTCCTTGACGGGATCTTCGTCGAGTATTAACTTCCCAAGATTAGGTTGGTTAGCTTGAATCCGGCGACCTGCGTCGCGGCTCGATCATGACCTGGAGCCGTCGCGCCCAGCGAGGTGGCCGGCGGCCGGTGGAGCACTCTGGAAGGAACGATCGTCGTGAAGCGAACCTATCAGCCTCACAACAAGCGTCGCAAGCGCGTGCACGGGTTTCGCGCGCGGATGAAGACCCGGCAGGGACGCGCGATCCTGCGCCGCCGGCGCGCCAAGGGCCGGCATCGTCTCGCCGTGTGAGCGGGATCGATGGCGACCCGGCATCGCCGGGCCGCTGGCCAGCGCGGCGCGCGAGCGGATCGCCATGATCGCCGGCAGGCCCGCCCCGAGCAGCCTACCGCACCACCTACGTCTCAAGACAAAGCGCGAGTTCAAGAGGGCTTACGAGCACGGGCAGCGGCTCGGAGGACGGCACGTCACGATCTGGGTGCTGCCGGTCGGAGCGGCCGAGCCGGGCGCCGCGGCGCCGGCGTCGGCGCCAGCGGTCGGGGCGAGCGGGTCGCCGGAGCCGCGGGTGCGCTTCGGATTCGTCGCCAGCCGCCGGGTCGGGGGGGCGGTGCAGCGCAACCGCGCCAAGCGGCTGATGCGCGAGGCGATCCGGCTGCACCGGAGCGAGCTGCGCGGGTGCTATCACATCGTCATCAGCGCGCGGCCGGGCTGCGCGAGCGCCCGTCGCCAGGCTGTCGAGGCGGAGATCGTCCGCCACTTGCGCCGGTCCGGCTACCTCGTGGAGAATGCCTCCAACCGGTGACCGCCGCCGCGGCCGGCGAGGACGCCGCCCGGTCGGCGGAGGTCCCGATCGACGGGAGTGGATGGGTGAGAGCGATCGTCCTCGCGCTGCTTCAGGGCTATCGCCGCCTCGTCTCTCCCCTGCTACCGCCGGCTTGCAGATTCCACCCCAGCTGTTCCGCGTACGCCGTGACGGCCGTACGCCGGCATGGAGTGATCCGGGGAGGTCTGATGGCCGGCGCCCGGCTCGCACGCTGTCACCCCTGGCACCCCGGAGGCCACGACCCGGTCCCCTAGGACCGCGGCGGTCGATCGGGTCGTCCCGGCACCACGGCACACGAGAGCGAGGCTCATGGATCGAAGGACACTGCTGGCCCTGGCCCTCTCCGCGCTCGTCCTGATCGTCTGGTCGAGCCTGTTCCCGCCGCGTCGCGCGGCCGAGCGGCAGCCGGTGCCGGCCAGCGAGCAGGCAACGGAGGCGAGCGGCGACGCCGCCGGCGCGGACGCCGCGGAGCGCCGGCGAACGGCGACCCCTGGCGAGGAGATTGCCGCCGGCGCCGACGAGCACGAACCGTTCGGGAACCGCACCGTCGCCGGCGAGGCGGAGGACGCCGAGGAAGGCGCCGCGGTCGGCCAGTCGGATCGCGAACCGCATCAGGCCTGGGCCGAGGCCGAGCCGCGGACCGTCGACGTGGTGACGGACCGCGTGCGGCGGCGCATCGCGAGCGTCGGGGGTGGGCTCGTCGAGTGCGAGCTCGAGCGCTACCCGGAC
>JASFRE010000403.1:0-4462 GCA_050115055.1 Candidatus Eiseniibacteriota bacterium
CCGGCGACCAGCGTCGAGCGCTTCGTACCGACCCTGCGCGCCGAGACGCCGCCGCTCGTCCGGCTGCGCACCGTCGACATCCACGGGCTGGAGCCGGCCGGTGGGGAGACGGGCTCCGGCATGCCCGGCGACCTCGCCACGGGCTTCTGGATCCTCAGTCGGCCGGGCGGACCGCCGGTCGAGGCGGTCGAGCCGCCCCCCGACCTCGCCATCTGCGACGCCTGCCTGACCGAGGTGCGGGACCGGCGCCACCGCCGCACCCGCTACGCCTTCACGAGCTGCGCGCACTGCGGCCCCGGCTACACGATCCTCGAGGCGCTGCCGCTCGTGCGCCGGCAGACGGTGATGCGGCAGTTCCCGCCATGCGAGGCCTGCCGGCGCGAGGTCGAGGCTCCCGGGAGCGGTCGCCATCACTCGACCGAGAGCATTGCCTGCCCGCAGTGCGGCCCGCGCCTGGTCGCCCGCCAGGCGAATGGCAGGTCCATCGACGGCGATCCGACCGAGCTCGCGGCCGCCACCCTGGCCGGCGGCGGCATCGTGGCGCTGAAGGGGCTGGGGGGGTTCCAGCTCCTCGTGGACGCGTCCAACGAGGCCGCGGTTGCACAGCTGCGGGAGCGCAAGCGCTGCCCGGCGACCCCGTTCGCGGTCATGGTGCGCGACGTGCAGGCGGCCCGCGAGCTGGTCGAGCTGTCAGGCGACGAGGAGGCGCTGCTCGACAGCCCCGAGCGACCGATCGTGCTGCTCGCGCGCCGTCCCGGGATCGCTCACCCCATCGCGGACGGAGTCGCGCTCCATGAGCGTTGCCTCGGCATCATGCTGCCCACGACGGCGCTGCATGCCGTGCTGCTCGACGATTTCACGGCGCGGACGCGGTGCGGCGTCCTCGTCGTTACCAGCGGCAACTGCAGCGGCGAGCCGCTCGAGATCGACGGCGAGGGTGCCAGGCGCCGGCTCGCCGGCGTGGCCAGCCTGTTCCTGGACCACGACCGCGAGATCCTGCGCGGTGCCGACGACAGCATCGTCCGGATCGATGCCGATGGTCCGACCTTCGTGCGCCGCGGCCGGGGTTACGTGCCGCAGCCGCTGGCGCTCGGCGACGAGACGCCGGCACTCCTCGCCTGCGGCGCCGACCAGGACAGCGTCATCTGCCTGGTCCGCGGCGGCAGCGCCTTCATGTCGCCCCACCTCGGCGCGCTCACCCACCCCGAGACCGCGGAGGTCTGGCGCACGGCGTCGCGGGATCTCATGCGACTGCTCGGGGGCGCCGTCGAGGGCGTCGCGGTCGACGGCGAGCGCGGCTCGGTGTCGGCGCGCCTGGGCCGCGAGCTGGCGGCCGAGCTCCAGGTCGAGGTCGTCGAGGTACAGCACCATCACGCGCACATTGCCAGCTGCCTGGCCGAGCACGGCGAGCATCAGACGGTGATCGGCATCGTCCTGGACGGCTCCGGGGAGGGAACCGACGGTGCCGACTGGGGGGGGGAGGTGCTCGTCGCCGATCGCCGCAGCTGTCAGCGTGCCGGTCACCTGGGTCACGTGCCGATGGTCGGCGGCCGGCGGGCGGCCGAGGAGCCCTGGCGCATGGCGGTGAGCCATCTGTACGCAGTCTACGGCGATCTGCTGGTGCGACAGCCGCTCGAGCTGTTCGAGCACATCGACCCGGACCTGGTGCGGGACGCCATCACCGAGATCAAGGACGGCGGGGCGCGGCCGCTGACCTCGAGCGCCGGGCGGCTGTTCGACGCCGTGTCGGCGCTGCTCGGGCTCTGCTACCAGAACCGCTTCGAGGCCGAGGCGGCCATGTCGCTCGAGTGCGCCCTCGGTGATCTCGGTGGCCCCGGCGACGAGACCTACGGCGTGCGCATCCAGCCACACGGCGAGACGCTGGTGCTCTGTACCGAGCCGCTGGTGCGCGGCGTGGTCATCGATCTGGTGCGGGGGCTCGAGAAGAACGTGATCAGCCTGCGTTTCCACCGCAGCCTGGCGGCGCTCCTGGCCGCGGCCTGCGAGTGCGTCTGGAAGCGGAGCGGCATCTACACCGTGGCGCTGAGCGGCAGCGTGTTCCGCTACCGGTACCTCACGGCGGAGCTGACGCGGCGCCTCAAGCGACTGGGATTCCGGGTCTTGCGCCAGCAGGTGGTGCCCTCGGGGGATGGCGGGTTGGCGCTCGGGCAGGCGGCGGTGGTGGCGGCCCGCGTCGCGAAGCAGCCGGCCGCGGGGCAGCCGATCGGGGCGTAGGACGGACGCGCCGGGCGCTTGTCGGACGGCGCCGTGGCTGCTAGGCTTCGCCGCCCTAAACGACCGACGCCGCGGAGCACACGCTGGAGGGCCGGAGCCGCCATGCCAAAGCTATTCGTTCCCAGGGAGACGCAGCCGGGCGAGACCCGGGTCGCGGCCACCCCCGAGACCGTCAAGCGCTATGTCGCCGACGGCTTCGAGGTCCTGGTCGAGGCCGGGGCGGGGGCCGGAGCGTCGATCGTCGATGCGCGCTACGAAGGGGCCGGGGCGAGCATCGTCACCGATGCCGCGCAGGGCTACGGTGCCGCCGACCTGACGCTCAAGGTCAACGCGCCGGGGCCCGCCCAGGGCTCCGGCAAGCACGAGGCGGATCTCCTGCGCGAGGGCTCGATCCTCGTCTCCTTCCTCTGGCCGCTGCAGAACCTGGAGCTGGTCAAGCAGCTGAACGCGCGTCGCATCACCGTCTTCGCCATGGACCAGGTCCCGCGCATCACGCGGGCGCAGAAGATGGACGCACTCAGCTCGCAGGCCAACATCGGCGGCTACAAGGCGGTGATCCTGGCCGCCGACCACCTGCCGAAGATCTTCCCGCTCCTCATGACCGCGGCCGGCACCATCACGCCGGCCAAGGTCGTGATCATGGGGGCGGGCGTGGCCGGGCTGCAGGCGATCGCTACCGCGCGCCGGCTCGGCGCCGTGGTCGAGGTCTCGGACGTGCGCAAGGCGGTGAAGGAGCAGGTCGAGAGCCTCGGCGGGCGCTTCATCGAGCTCGAGACGGACGAGGACCTCGAGGACGCCGGCGGCTACGCCCGCGAGCAGTCCGAGGAGGACCTCAAGAAGCAGCAAGCGCTGGTGCGCCAGCACATCGTCCAGGCCGACGTGGTGATCACGACGGCCCTCATCCCCGGCAAGCCGGCGCCGCGACTGGTGACCGCCGACATGGTCCGGGAGATGCGCGAGGGGGCGGTCATCGTCGACATGGCCGTCATCCAGGGCGGCAACTGCGAGCTCTCCGAGCTCGATCAGGTCATCGAGAAGGACGGCGTGACGATCATCGGCCACTCGAACCTGCCGGCGCTGGTGCCGTTCCACTCGAGCGACGTCTACGCCAAGAACCTGCTGGCGATCGTCCAGCACCTCTACAAGAAGGCCGAGCTGCAGCTGGATCTCGAGGACGAGATCTCGGCCGGCGCCATCGTCATGCACGATGGCACGGTGCGCATGGCCGCCGCCGCCGAGGCGCTCGGTTCGGGCTCGGGCAGCGCCTCGTAGGGCCGCCCGCCGTCGCGCGGGCGGGGGCGCGAAGTCCCCGGGCACGGAACGGGTCGTACCGGCCGGGTCGCGCGCAGGGGGAGATTCGACATGGAACTGTCGCCGTTGCTGATCGGCCTGTACGTGTTCGTGCTGGCGATCTTCGTGGGATTCGAGGTCATCACCAAGGTGCCGCCGACGCTCCACACGCCGCTCATGTCCGGCGCCAACGCGATCTCCGGCATCACCATTGTCGGGGCGCTCTACTGCGCACGCTCGAGTGATCCGACACTCGCCAACTTCCTCGGGCTGGCGGCGGTCGCCTTCGCGATGATCAACGTGGTCGGCGGTTTCCTGGTCACCGATCGCATGCTGAAGATGTTCGGGAAGAAGAAGAAGTAAAGCCATGCAGATCGACAAGACACTCATTCATGTCGCATACATGCTGGCCTCGGTCCTGTTCATCTTCGGGCTGAAGCGCCTGTCCTCGATCAAGACCTCGCGGCAGGGCAACATGCTGGCGTCGCTGGCGATGCTGATCGCCATCATCGCGACGCTCGTTGACCTGGGGAACGTGAGCTACACCTACATCCTCGCCGGGGTGGTGATCGGATCGGCCATCGGGGCCTTCGCGGCACTTAAGGTCGAGATGACCGCGATGCCGGAGATGGTGGCCATCTTCAACGGCATGGGCGGCGGGGCGTCGGCGCTGGTCGCGCTCTCCTACGTCTTCGGCACCGACATCGCCGGCCGGGCCGGGACGACGCTCACGATGTCCGGGGCGAGCTCGCCCGACGTCGCGGTGACGATCATCCTGTCACTCCTGATCGGTGGCGTGACCTTCTCGGGGTCGGTCATCGCCTGGGCCAAGCTGCAGGGGGTCATGACCGGCAACCCGGTGCTGTTCAAGGGCCAGAACGTCCTCAACGGGCTGATCCTGCTCGCCGTGGTGGTGGCCGGCGCGATGCTGGCCTTC
>JASFRE010000404.1:0-4461 GCA_050115055.1 Candidatus Eiseniibacteriota bacterium
CTTGCGATTGACCACGCAGTAGATGACGTGCTTGCGGCGGCCGCCGTAGAGCCCCGTCGCCTCGATGATTGTCGCCGTGCGGTCGAGACCGAAGAGGATGGCGTCACGGATCGGCTCGACCTCGTCGCTGATGATGGTGACCGCGCGCGACCGGCTCTGTCCCTCGAGCACCGTGTCGATCACCCGGCCAGTGACGAAGATCGTCACCACGGCATAGAGCGACAGGTTGACGTCCCGGAAGTAGTAGGCGGCGCCGATCACCACACAGGCGTCGACGATCATCATCCAGACGCCGACGCTGATGTTGGTCTTGCGCCCGAGGATCTGGCCGACGATGTCGGTGCCGCCGGTCGACCCCATGTTGCGGAAGATGATGCCGAGTCCGGCGCCGAGCAGCAGCCCGCCGAAGATGGCGGCCAGCATCGGCTCGAGCCCGGCGAGCGTCGCGTCCCAGCCGAGCGGCGCGACGGCCAGGTCGAGGAGGTCGATGGCGGCCGAGGCGACGATGATCCCGAAGACGGTGCGCGCGGCGAAGCGCATGCCGAGCGTGCGCAGCCCCCAGACGAACAGCGGCACATTGAGGACGAGGCCGATCATGCCGGTCGGCAGCGCCCGTCCGAGGAGCGCGTCGGAGGCGTAGTGGAGGACGGTGGCGATGCCGTAGACGCCACCCGGCGCGATCTTCTGCGGGATCAGGAAGTAGCTGTAGCCGGCGGCCATGACGATGCAACCGATCGTCATCTCGAGGTAGGCGCGGGCGGCGCCGGGCAGCGCCGCGCGCGCCCCGGCGAGCCACTGCTCGCGCCGGGCGCGGAGCTCCTCGGGGGTGAGACGCCGCCGGGACTGGGCGGGCCGCGGCGGGCGTGCAGCCGCCCGCCGCGCGTCCTCGTCGCCGGGGCTGGTTGGATCGGTGGTCGTTCCGGACATCGTCGTGTCTCCGCGATGACTCCGCGCCGGTCAGTAGCCGACGTCCTCGGGACGCGGCCCCGCGTCGTCGCTGGACGGCGCCCGGAGCTCGGGTCCCAGGAACAGGGCGACGCCGAACAGCACGCTGTGACGGTCGTTGTCCTCCGCGTCGCGCAGGATGCGGTCGTAGCGATACTCGATGCGCAACGCGGCCGAGTTGCCGATCAGGTTCTTGGTGCCGGCGCTGAACGCGAGCTGGCGATTGACGTCATCGACCACCGCCGGGACCGGTCCGACCAGCGGCACGGAGTCGAAGCCGATCCCGAACCCGACACCGAGAAAGGGCACGACGCTCTCGCCGGTGTCGAAGTTGTAGCTGTAGATGCCGGCCAGGGTGACTCCGGGCGAGGAGCTGTCGATCGCGAAGAAGTCGAAGCGTGCCCCGATCTCGTGCGAGCGGCCAAGGAACCGAGCGACCTCGCCGGCGACGAAGATGGCCTGTGTCCGGTCCCGTCCGCGGCCGCGATCCAGCGAGTGGTAGCCGCCGATGACCGCGACCTCGAGCGCATCGGCGGGAACCTGGGCGCGGGCGGCGGGGGGCGATGACAGGACGACGCCGAGACCGGCGAGGAGCACGACCGCGGCCGGTCGCGGGGAGCGTGTGGCGACCATGCTGGCCTCCTGTGACGTGTGCGGTGCACGGGACACGCCGGCCGTCCTCCGCACGGCCGGCGCGCCATCGTACCACGTGGTCGCGGCCCTGCCGCAGGTCTCGTCCGGACGGTTTGCCGCCACCCCGCAAAGCTGCTACGCTGCCGGCCGCCGGCGCGCTCCATCGCACCGTGCAGGCGCATCCCCGCACCGTCCCATCCCCACTCGGACGCACGAGGTGACGATCATGACCAAGCTCTTGTCACGCGACGACGTGGCCCGGGTCCTCGAGATGCCGGACACGATCGAGATCCTGGAGCGGGCGTTCGGTGACTTCGGGCAGGGCAATGCGGAGATGCCGCAGCGCACCCCGATCGCGGCACCGGATCACGGCGGGCTGGCGCTGTTCATGCCGGCCTACCTGAAGGGCATGGGGGCGCTCGGCGCCAAGGTGGTGACCGTCTACAAGGACAACCCCGCGAAGTTCGATCTCGCCACCGTGCTCGGCACCATCATCCTGCTCGATCAGCGCACCGGTGCGCCGCTGGCGGTCATGGACGGCGGCTATCTCACGGCGATGCGGACCGGCGGCGTGGCCGGGCTGGCCACCAAGCTCATGGCCCGCGAGGAAGCACGGGTGCACGTCATGTTCGGGACCGGTGGCATGGCACGCACCCATGCCTGGGCCGTCGACTGCGCGCGCTCGATCGAGCGCCTCGTCCTCTACTCGATCGATCCGCCCGACCGGCGCCGGGCCTTCGCCGACTCGCTGCGCGACGTCGTCAAGAGCGAGATCGTGCTGGCCGACGACCCGGCGGCGGCGGTCGGAGAGGCGGACGTCGTCACGCTGATCACGAGCGCCCGCGAGCCGATCGTCCAGGGCGATTGGTTCCGCCCCGGCACGCACATCAACGGCATCGGCTCGCATGCACCGGCGATGCGCGAGCTGGATGCGGCCACCGTCGCCCGCAGCACCGTGGTCTGCGACCTGGTCGACGCTTGCAAGGCCGAGGCCGGCGATCTGATCCTGCCGGCCGAGTCGGGGGAGTGGAGCTGGGACCGGGTCCACGGCTCGCTCGGGGACGTCGTGCTCGGTCGCGTTCCGGGCCGGCGGAGCGCCGACGAGATCACGCTCTTCAAGAGCGTCGGGCTGGCGATCCAGGACATCTCGGTCGCCCAGCACGTCTACGCCCAGGCCGTCAAGCTGGGGGCCGGCCAGGACTTCACATTCTAGCCGAGGTGGGGTCGCACCGTTCCCGGTGCCGCGCCTCGAGCTGGCGAGGATGCGGGTGCCTCGAGGTACACCCCGGTCCCGCATTCCCCGGACCGCCCCGACGTGAGGTTTCGCATGCGACGCGACGCGATGCTACGCACCACCCCGGATCGGTTGACCGACATCGCCACCGTGCTGGTCGCCGCGCTCGCCGTGACCGCGGCCGGTTGCGCGACCGCCCACGCGACCGCCCACGCGCCCGCCCACCCGGACCAGTCCGGCGCCGGGCCTGTTCCCGGCGACGTCCCTGGCTTCGGCGCCCACTGGCACGACGGACAGGCGGAGCTCGACGGCTATCGCTGGAGCGGATCGCGCTACGGGACGTCGCGCAGCGGCACATGCGTCATGATCTTCGTCACCGAGCCCTTCAGTCGTTCGCGCCTGGTCAAGGTCGATGACCCGTCAAGCGCCGGAGATGACGTCATCGATGTTCTGAAGCTCAACCTGGTGCGCGATTTCCAGACCGGTATCTATGACTACAACACCATGGTGTCGGTCTTCGCACGCAGCGACGACATGACGCCGCTCAAGATCACCTTCTCGAGCGCGGAGTGGTGCGGTCATGTCTACGAGGAGCTGCGGCGGCGCGATGATGCGATCGAGCGCCAGACCTGGAGCTACTTCGAGGGCGAGACGTCGTCCGAGCGCTTGCCGTGGCGGGAGGATGCCGTCACCGAGGACGGCCTTGCCATCCGGCTGCGCGGGCTGCGCGGTGACTACCTCGCGCCGGACGCGCAACGTCCGGTGCCGTTCCTGACCGGCAGCTTCTGGGGGCGACTCGCACACCGGCATCCGACCTGGACCCGGGCGACCATCGAGCGCCCGGCCGGCACCGAGCTGCTCGAGGTGCCGGCGGGCACGTTCGACACCTTCCGCTACCGGGTGGCGATCGACGGCGGGCGAACCGGCCAGTTCTGGATCGAGAGCGACTACCCGCACCGCATCATCCGCTGGGAGTGGCGAGCCGGGTCGGACGACGCGGCGCGGATCGAGGAGACCGGCGAGCTCACCGGCTCGCGTCGCCTGCGTTACTGGCAGCTGAACGGTCCGGGTGACGAACGCCTGCTCCCGGAGCTCGGCCTGCCGGTGCCCGGCGAGTCGCGGCGGCGCCCCGGAACACGTTGACCTCGGGTGTGTTGCGGGAATCGGCAGGGTCGTCGCCGGCAGGCGCCGCAGCGCCGTCGCGCGCCCGGTGGTCTCGACGGGACGAACGCCGGCCCCGAATCCGAGCTGCAACATCCGTCTATGGAACTCTGTAGACTTGGATATCAGAGACCCGCGAGACCCGCGAGCACGCGACCCCGGCTGCCCGTGTCCCGCCCTGCGAGTCCACCGATCGCCTGCCAGATCCCCGATCGTCACTCCCCGGGCGCAGCTGGAAGACCGAGCGTAGCTGCCAGACCGAGGAGGACCGCCATGCGATCGACACCTCCGTCACCCGCCAGGCGCCGGCCGAACCGGCGTGCGCCACGACCGCCTGACCGGGGTGTGCCACGACCGCCTGGCCGGCGTGCGCCACGACCGCCTGGCCGGCTCGCGGGCCGGCGCTGCACGCCACCCATGGCCGCGTTGCTCGGAGGGGTGCTCCTGGGCACGGCGCTCCTGGCGCTCCAGGGCTGCTCGGAGCCGAC
>JASFRE010000405.1:0-4419 GCA_050115055.1 Candidatus Eiseniibacteriota bacterium
ACGAAAGGAAGCAAAGCGCGAAGGTCACCCGAATGCTGCAGAGGCTTCACGGACACGGACTCATCGCCAAGATCCCTCGATCCCGGAAGTGGCGTACGACCTGTCTCGGCCGAAGACTCATGGCCACCTCGATCCACATACGGGCGTTGAGCTTCCCTCAGCTCCTCGCCCTAGAAGCCTGACACTTCTTGTTGAAACGCGAGGATCTCACGAGGGAAAGTACTACGCGCTGAATCCGTATGCGCGCTGTGCACCGCACCTGCCGCATGGTAAGCCACGTGCCGTTGCGCACGTTGCTCCCGCCGCCTCGATATGTCGCGATTCCGCGACATGACATTGATTCTCGCTCGTCACCATCCTGCGGAACGCCGACGATCTCCTGCATCTAAATGCCAATCTGATGCTTGCCCGGGCCACCCCGGCCCGGATATGCTGGACGTCAGAGACTGGGCTGCCCTGCCCAATCCCCGTACGGACCGCGCCTGCCAGCACGGGGATCACGTCGTAGCCCGAGCGATCTCCACAGCTCAGCGATCTCGACACGCTCCACCGGAGCGGCCGCAGTGGCGAGAAAGGGGGCGCCTCCTCGACAAGCCGGCATGCGTGGCATCCGCGCCGCGACGTCTGGGGCGTGCAGGAGACCCTCCCTCCCTCGAGCCGATTCCATACGCCTCAGGTCTCGTGCGAGACCGTGGCCGCGATGCGCATGGTTGCTTCACGTAGAGACTCCGAGGTGTCGCCTGAGCGTCGGAGCCACGGCCAGTCCTCGGTCTGCTGCGCATGCAAGCATGACATCGCATCCTCCACTGCAGTGGATCCATGCAATGACCACTGGTCGTGACCCGTGCCGGGCGACGCGCGTCGCTGGCAAGCGGTCCGGCATGCACTCTGTCAAAGGGGAAACCCGTGATTGCACTTCCAGGTCGGTGTGCGTTCGAGCGGCGCCGGAGGCCGACGGTGCCGGGGCTTGCACCGGCAGTGGCCGCCGCGATCCTGCTGACCGGCGTGACGGCCATTAGGACCGAGGCGATGGACATCCGCCTCGCCGACGGCGAGATCACCGGGAGCTTCAACACGACGCTCTCGGTCGGCACGGCGGTGCGCGTCGCGGACCGCGACTCGCGGCTCGTCGCCCAGACCAACGGTGGCACCGGCTACGGGATCAACACCGATGATGGCGATCTGAACTACGACCGGGGCGACGTCGTCTCGGCCAGCACCAAGGCGACGCACGAGCTGCTCCTGAGCTACCGGTCCTTCGATCTCTTCGCGCGCGGCTTCTACTTCTACGACGCCGAGATCATGAACGGATCGACCGCGCGCACCGCCATCAACGACGCCGCCAAGGCCGAGATCGGCCGCGACGTCACGCTGCTCGACGCGTACCTGGCGGTGAACACCTACCTCGGTGACATGCCGGTGACCGTGCGCCTGGGGAACCAGGTCCTGAACTGGGGCGAGTCCGTGTTCATCCAGAACGGCATCAACTCGATCGCCCCGGTCGAGCTGTCGAAGCTGCGCGTCGCGGGGGCCGAGCTCAAGGAGGCGATCAAGGCGGTGCCGATGCTGGACATCGACCTGGGGCTCACCGACCGCCTGTCGGTCGAGGGCTTTTACCAGTTTGGCTGGGACGACACCGAGATCGAGCCGGCGGGCACCTTCTTCTCGACCAGCGACCTGGCCGGTCCGGGCGGCGAGTACGTCTTCTGGGGCTACGGGGTCGACAGCTTGATCTGCGACGCACCGCCGAGCATCGGGGAGAAGCCGCCCATCGGGGGAATCGCACGTCGTCTGCCGAGCCGGGAGCCGCGCGACGGCGGTCAGTTCGGTGTCGCCGTGCGCTGGTTCGAGCCCCGCCTGAACGACGCGGAGCTGGGCTTCTACTTTCATCGCATCCACAGCCGGCTGCCGTTCGTCAGCGGCCGGACCGGCACGCTCCAGGGCCTGGTGGACGGTGACTACTCGATTACCGGAGGGATGTTCCTCGACTTCCCCGAGGGGATCGACACCTATGGCGTCAGCGTGAGCACCGACATCATCCGGACCGGAACCGCGGTGCAGGGAGAGTTCTCCTACCGCCCCAACCAGCCCTTGCAGTGGGACTCGGTCGAGCTCGCCTACGCCATCCTGTCACCGCTGGATCCCTATCTCGATCCGGAGAACCCGGATCTCGAGGCCTTCGGGCTCGGCTACCTGGGGCCGTGGGACTTCGAGGAGACCATCACCGCCTACCGGCGCTCGAAGGTGATGCAGGCCCAGATCGGGGCGACACAGGCCTTCGGCCGGCGGCTGGCGGCCGACCAGGTTATCCTGGTGGGCGAGGTCGGGTCGACGATCGTCACGGACGTGAGCGACGCGGAGCTCGAGCGCATCGACAGTCCCGGGACCCATTTGCCGGTGGATCCGTTCTTCGTGGCGGCCGGGGTCGCCCCGGCGGCGCAGACGGACGGGTTCCCGGACCGCGTCTCGTGGGGATACCGGCTGCTGGTCCTCGGCGAGTACAACAACGTCATCGGAGCCGTGAAGCTGCGTCCGCGGATCGCCTTCGCGCACGACGTCGGCGGCACGGGACCGGCGCCGATCACCAGCTTCGTCGAGGGTCGGAAGACGATCACGGTCGGTCTGGGAGCCTCCTTCCTCATGTCGTGGAGCGGAGACATCTCCTACACCAACTCGTTCGGGGGCGGGGAGTTCAACCTGCTCAACGATCGCGACTTCGTCGCGGTCTCGGCGAGCTACTCGTTCTAGCCAATGGTCACGGGGACGGTCCGCCGTCCGGCATGGTCGGGATGCGAGATGGAGGGAGGGACGCATGAACAGCAGGGACTGGCGATCGGGACTGCGGCGGGCCGGTGGGGTGGTCACCGTGCTCGCGCTCATGGCGGTGGCATGGCCGCCGGGAGCCGCGGCCAAGGTGCCGCTCGGTGAGGCGGCGAAGCTGGGACAAGAGCTGACGCCGCTCGGCGCGATCCGCGCCGGCAACGCCGAAGGCACCATCCCGCCGTGGGAGGGCGGCATCACCGCGGTCCCGCCCGACTACGTGCCTGGCAAGCATCTCACCGACCCGTTCGCGAGCGATTCGATCCGGTTGACCATCACCGCCGACAACGCGAAGGAGCATGCCGGGCTGCTGTCCCCAGGCCAGCTGGCGATGTTCGAGCGCTACCCGGAGACCTGGGTGATGCACGTCTACCCGACCCGGCGCAGCGCCTCGAACCCGCAGCACATCTACGATGCCGCGATCGCCAACGCCACCACCGCCGAGCTCACCGGAGACGGCCTCGGTGTCCGTGGAGCCACCGGGAGCTCGCCCTTCCCGATCCCGCAGAGCGGGCTCGAGGCGATCTGGAATCACCTCATGCGCTACCGCGGTGAGACCATCGTCTACTTCGCCGGCGAGGCCGCGGTCACCGCCGGAGGCGCCTACACGATGTCCATGGTCGAGATCAAGGTGCTGTTTCGCCTGGCCCAGGCCGGATCCACCACCGAGAACGTCGACAACGTGCGGACCTACTTCCTCTACCACCTGGTCTCGCCGCCGCGCGTCGCCGGCAGCCTCCTCCTGGTGCACGAGACCATCGATCAGGTCGCCGAGCCGCGCAAGGCCTGGACCTACAACCCGGGACAGCGACGTGTCCGGCGGGCACCGCAGATCTCCTACGACAATCCCTCGCAGGCGTCCGATGACCAGCGCACCACCGACGATTTCGACATGTGGAACGGAGCGCCCGATCGCTACGACTGGGAGCTCGTCGGTCGTCGCGAGATGTACGTGCCCTACAACTGCTATCGCCTGCACAGCGACGCGCTCACGTATGACGACATCCTGCATGCCGGTCACGTCAATCCCGAGCACGTGCGCTACGAGCTGCACCGGGTCTGGGTGATCGAGGCGCGCGTCAAGGAGGGGATGAGCCACATCTACGCGCGCCGCACGATGTACCTCGACGAGGACAGCTGGCAGATCCTGGTGATCGACAGCTACGATAGCCGTGGCGAGATCTGGCGCGTCTCCCAGTCGCATCAGGTCAACTACTACACCGAACCGACGATGCTGACGACGCTGGACGCCTGGTACGACCTGCAGAACGGACGCTACGCGGTCTACGGGCTCAGCAATGAGCAGCCCGAGAGCGCCCGTTTCGATGTTCCGCTGAGCCCGCAGGACTTCACGCCGGCGGCGCTGCGACGGATCGGGAGACGGTGATGGGTGCCGGTCGCTGGAACGGCCGGCGAGCCCGAGACGCGCGTCGGCGCCGCCTCGCCAAGCGAGTCGCCCGGATCGCTCTGCCGCTGGCCGTCTGGGCCGTGGCGCCGTCGGTCTTCGCTGCTGGCGGCGGGCCGGGCGGCGCGATTGCCGGGGTCAACACCTGTGAGGCGGCGGAGTCCCCGGCAGAGGTGGCGCCGCGAGTCCGGCAG
>JASFRE010000406.1:0-4417 GCA_050115055.1 Candidatus Eiseniibacteriota bacterium
AGCCATCCACCAGGCTGCCGTCCAGATTGACCGCGTAGACCGCCCCGGTCGAGTCGGCGGAGTTGATGTTGACCGCGACCACCACCTCGAGCGAGTCGTCCATGTCGAGGTTGCCGACGGCCGGTGACGCGAAGTTGAACGACGTCGAGAAGACCCGGTACAGGACGCCGTCGGTGTCCGGATTGGCATCGCCGTCCGCCACCTCGGTGCCGTCGTGGTGCCAGGCGAAGAGCCGCCCTCCCTTGCCGGCCCAGACCACGATCTCCAGGTCGCCGTCACGATCCAGGTCGGCCATCGCCGGCGAGGCGAAGTTGAAGTCGTCCATGAGCCACTTCGGGAAGCCGTCGATGACCTGACCCTCGTGGTCCCAGACGAACAGGCTGTCCTGGGCGAGCGTGAAGCCGACGTTGGCGATCTCCGGATCGCCGTCGCGCTCGAGATCACCGATCGCCTGGGTGGCGCTGAAGCCCTTGAGCGCGTCGTAGCCGCGCAGCGAGTAGGGCCCGTTGGTGATCGTCGAGTCGTCGCCGTTGCGCACCTCCGTGGCATCGTGGTGGTAGGCGTACTGCATCTCGGCACCCACGAAGAGCTCGAGGCGGTGGCTGCGATCGAAGTCGACCGCCGTCACGGACGACGAGCTCTGCTGGCCGACGCTGACCGGCCAGCCGGGATGGAGCGGCGGGTTCGTGGTCCCCGACACGACCTCCGAGACCGGCGAGGCGTTGTAGGAGCTGTCGCGCGTGACGATCCGGTAGTAGAAGCGTGTCAGCGCCGGCAGGTCCCGGTCCTCGTAGACCGCGCCGCCGCGCAGCAGGTCCGGATTGAGCCGGGTGAACGGGCCGCTCGGGCCATCGCCGCGGCTGACCTCGTAGCCGAGCACGTCGTCGTCGCCGGGCGGCGACCAGCGCAGGGTGATCGAGGTCGGCGAGCCGAAGGCCTGCAGGGTGTCGGCGGCGCCCGGCGGCATGACGTCGAGCAGCTGCACCAGCGGCGCGTACGGCGCCATGCCGAACGTCACCCCGAGCAGCAGGCTGGCCGGATCGGCGCCGGCATCGAGCTGGAACTCGAACCGATCGCCGGTGACGCTGGCACCGACGTCGATCGGGTCGAAGTCGGCGAGCGAGTCGGTCACCGTCACCAGCGGGTGCGGCAGCGAGTCGGACCCGAGGGTGCGCAGCGTGCAGGCGACCGCCGGCAGGTCGTGCTGGCCGCGGTTGCGGAGCGTGATCGTGTACCAGATGGTCTCGCCCGGCTCGACGGCGCCGTTGCCGTTGCCGCGCGGCGGCGCGTCGTCGATCGTGTGGCGCTCGTGCTCGAGGAAGGGGCGGCGGAGCGGCAGCACCGTGACGTCCTCCCAGTTGCCCTCGTTGCTGTCGATCGCCACCACGATCACCGGCTGGTAGGCCTCGGGGGCGGACGGGTCGATCGCGATCACGAAGGCCCCGTTGCCGGTCGAGCTGCCACCGGGGTCGATGGTGCCGTGCACGACGCTGTCCGTCGTGATGGTGACGACGCCGAGCGAGTCCTCGGCGGTGATCGTCGCCTCGAGGCCGGTGGCCGCGGCGCCACCGCCGTTCTCGATGGTCAGCACGAGCTCGATGGTCTCGCCGGCGTCGGCGAGACCGTCGCCGTCACCGTTCGATTCGCCCTGATCATCGTCGTCGATCGTGACCGCCGCGACGAACGGATAGGGCGACGCGGTCGACTCGACCTGGATCACCGCCTCGTAGACCGCGTAGTGCGTGCGGTGCACGGTGAGCGTCGCCTCGCCGGCGGTCTGCGGCGCGAACGCGAGGCTCGCGACCCCAGACGCGTCGGTCGAGGCGCGAGCGTAGGCCTCGCCCTCGCGCCGCAGCGTCACCGTCGCATCCGCGACCGGCTCGCCGCCCGAGCTCACCGTCACCTCGTACGGCAGCGGCCCGAGCTCGACGGTGTCGGCGTGCGCCACCTCGAGCGGCGCCACCGCGTTCAGGTAGATGTCGAGCTCCGGGTCGCCGAGCACCAGGGTCGCCATCAGGTTCCAGCGCGTGGCGTTGTCGGGCTCGGCATTGGGGATCAGCGACAGGCGGGCGACGTCGGTGGCGAGAGCGACCGTGGAGACCGAGTCGACGAAGACCCGGTCATACCAGTCGAGCTGGTAGACGTCGGCGGGGATCTGCCAGGAGCGGCGGGAGGTGCCGATGTAGGCCACCGCGCCGCCGTTCGGGTTGTGCAGCCAGGCCTCGCCGATGGCGTTGAAATCGATCGCCGCCGAGCTGCAGTTGTTGGCGAGGACGACCGAGGTCCGGTTGCCGTTGGTCAGGCCGGCGATGTCGGCGTTGACCAGCGTCCCCTCGCCGACCGACATCGTGTTGCGATAGCCGTGACCGTTGTGCTGGACGATGCCGTAGCCCTGGTTGATCGCGGCCAGGGCGGACGCGCGTGTCAGCTCGTCGGAGCCCGGGTACTGGGCGGAGTCGACGTAGAGGCGCCGGATCTCGAACCACGGCGGCAGGACGTCGTCACAGAGCTCGAAGATCCACGGGAACTCGGCCAGCGCCAGGATCGACGCCGGGTAGCTGCCGGCGTCCGGGGCGCGGAGCTCGTAGGCGAGCGTCTTGTCGATGAAGACCTGCGTCTCGGCGACGGTCGTGACCGGCGCGCGACCCACCGACACGTCGAAGAGCAGGTCGGCGGCGTCGCCCGGCCCCAGGATCGAGCTTCCTTCGCCGAAGCGGCTATCGCCATCCGCGTTCCAGTCGCCGTCGAGGCAGGCGTAGTAGTAGTCGGCCGGGATCGACTCGCCGTTCAGCAGGATCGACTCGACGTAGCGCGCCGGGATCAGCTCGGTGTCGCCGCCCAGCAGGACGAAGAGCGTGCCCCAGTTCTGGTAGGCGTCCTGGATGAAGAAGCGGATGCGCTCGGCGCGGTCGGCGCCGCTCGGATAGGTCGCTTCGATCCACTCGACCGAACGCACCACCGCCTGCACGCCCTTGCGGGTCTTCCAGGCGGCCAGCCGCTCGAACTCGCCGGCCAGCGAGTCGGCGGTGATGATGACGTACTCGACCGGACTGCCATCGGGTGTCGGCCGGAAGGTGGGCTGGTAGGGGCCGGGCGCGGCCGGACCCCCGTCGGTGGCGGCGGCGGCCCGCGCCGCCGGTCCGGCAGCGGTCACGGGTGCCGGCGCCGCGTCGAGGCGGCCGCCGAGCGCGCGGTCGAGGCGGCGCTCGATCTCCGGCACGATGCGGTGGCGCTCGAGCGCCCGGTCGCCGGGCGCCGCGTCGGCGAGCTCCAGCTCGACCTCGATGGCGCGCGCCAGCTCGAGCTCGCCGGTATCGGGCTGCCAGCGGAAGGGGTGGACGAGCACGGCGGCCAGCCGCCGGCCGCGCAGGAACCCCTCGTAGCCGACGGTCGCCCAGCCGCCGCCGGCGCGGTCCGCGAACGACGCCTCGCCGGCGACCGGCGCGATGCGGTGCGTCCCGAGGGTCACCGTCGCCGTCGCCGCGGCCCGCACGCCGCGCAGCGTCTCGCCGGCACCGAGCTCGACCCACACGATGCGGGACGGCAGGTCCGGCTGGCCGGGAGCGGCGAGTCGCTCGCAGCCCGGCAGCGTGACGACGATGCCGCCGTCGGCGGCCGAGTCGCGCGCCTGGAAGCGTACGGCGTCGGGCGAGAAGGCGAGCGTCTCGAGCTGCCGGGTGGCCACGTCCGCCGCACCGGCGCGCGGCGCGGGGGAGAGCAGCACGACGGCCAGGATCGCCAGCGTCCCGATCGTCGCGGGTCGCCTCATCGGATGCCAGGCGGTGGGCAGGGCGGTGGGAGCGGCGCACGATCGAGGCAGGAGCTTCATGCTGGGTACCGTCCGTCAAAGAGCTCGGGGGACCGGGCCGCGGTGGGGGGCGGCACGGCGGGGTGGCGGCGCGGCGTGGGCAGGACGCGCTGCGGTCCGGGGCACCGCACGGAGGTGGCACGGGCCGTGGACCGGATCGAACACCGCTCCCAGTATACAACGACATCGGGGCGTCCGGAAGTGCTCCGCCGCCGGGGCCCGCCGACTCGCTGCGGCTCCCATCAGCCGTCGGCGAGCTCCTCGAACAGGCCCGAGGAGCGGTTCTTGCGGACGTTGTCCCAGTTGAAGTGACGGCCGTTCATGGCCACGTAGACGCCCGGCGACAGGGTCTGGGCGAAGGCCAGGGCGCTGCCCAGGTTGAAGAGACCGTCGGAGCTGCCGAAGGTGTAGGGGATCATGGCGCCGGTCAACACGATCGTCTTGTTGGTGATCGCGGTGCCCAGGAAGCGCGCGGTGTCGCTCATCGTGTCGGTGCCGTGGGTGATGACGATGCGGTCTTGATCGCAGTCGATGCAGCTCTTCAGGATGATCTCGCGGTCGATCAGCGTCATCTCGTTCGAGTCGATCATCATGAGCGTGCGCACCTGC
>JASFRE010000407.1:0-4412 GCA_050115055.1 Candidatus Eiseniibacteriota bacterium
TGCAGCGTATCGCGCACCACCGCCGTGCCGGTGAAGGTGCAGGCCGGTCCGACCTTGAAGGCACCGCGCAGCACCGGCTGATCGACGGTGATCAGGCTCAGGACGCCGAGACCGTTCATGCGGATCACGTTGCCGTCGGCCAGGACGGTGCCGCTGGCCATGCCGCCGTGCTGCGTGAAGCGAAGCGACGCGCCGGGCTCGAGGATCAGGGTGCCGGCTTCCCCGAGGCCGATGCTGCCCGAGACCTGCAGATCGGTCTCGGCGACGATCGTGCCGTTGCCGAACTCGGGCAGGAAGAGGGCCGTGTCGAGGTTGCCCTGCGGACCCATGGACAGGTGGTGGATCGACTGGCCATCGAGCAGCAGCTGGCTGCAGGAGATGACGCCGTTGCAGACCAGGTCGCCGGCCAGGTTCACGGTCAGTCCGTAGGTCTGGTTGCGGATCTCGCCGTGGTTCACCAGCCCCCCGCTGACGGAGATGATCGCCGACCCGCTGGATGACAGGTTCTGCAGCACGTCCATCACGGTCAGGCCGCCGGTGAAGCTGACCTGGCTCGAGACCTCGACCTCGCCGACCAGGACGGCGGCGTCGACCGTCGCGAAGCTGAGATACGACCACGACTCGAAGTGCACCTCGTTGCCGCCGGCCAGGAGCTCGCCCGAGAACCGTCCTCCGCGCAGGGTGAGGGCGCAGCCGGACGCCAGCAGCATGCGTCCGGCACCGGTGTCGACGTCGCCCAGGATCGCGAACGGCGTCTCGACCACGATGTCACCGGTGGCGCCGGCATCCATGACGAGTGCGCTCTCGAAGACGGAGCCGCTGCTGGCGTTCACATGGTGATCGTAGGGACCGGTCAGCACCGTCTCGAAGTTCGTCCAGCTTCCCTGGTTGTCGATGTCACCGCCCACCTCGATGGACAAAGTCTGGCTGCCGTGCTGGATGGAGCCTTGGTTGGAGACCGACGTCCCGACGGAGAGGGTCGAGACTCCCGAGCTGACGTTCGACACGTCGCCGGATGCGGTCACCTCGAGGCCGAGGCAGGCGGCCGAGCCGTAGACCTGCACCGGGCCCTGGACGATGACCTGGTCGTCGCTCCCGGGCACGATTCCTCCCTGCCAGGTGCTGCCGGCTTGCCACGGGCCGCCGGCCAGGGTCGACGTGATGGTGTCGGCGCTGGCGACGGCGGGGAGTGCTGCAAGCGTGACGAGAGTGGCGAGGAGGATGGCGAGGGCGCAACGAGGGAGAACGGCGAACGCGTGCGTGGGGACGTACGCGATGGCGAGCCTGATCGGACGCGTCATGTCGGGCCTCGTGGAGAGAGCGAATGGGGACGATTCCGGTATTTCTTGGGATTGCCGGGGCCGCGGTGGTGGTTCGGCAATGACCGGGGGGATAACGGTGAGCGTCGCCCGAGTGGCCGCCGGAGTGCGGGGTCGAGGTGGGTGCGAGGCGCCGGCGCGGCTCCGGCGGCTCCGATCCACGGACGGCCAGCGAGGCGCGGTGATACAGGGTCGATACCGACCGGAGGTGATACGCCCGGCGGGGCTTGGGGCTTGACAGGGGCCTCCCCCCAGCTGACACTGACCGGCCGGTCAATGACCGGGTGGTCAATCACGGAACGGCCCCGCCTGGCTGCACCGAGCCAGGCCCGGCGGCATCCGGCGGCGCCCTGCGCGCCAGGCACGGGAGCACCCCTGGGGTGGCCTCAAGACATGCCACGAGCTCTCAAGAAAGACACGCAGGTCATTGGCAACCCTGCATTTGACGGACTTCCCGAGGCGAAGCGCGAGGCCATCTATGCGGCCGCCGTCGAGGAGTTCGCCGAGCGCGGCTATCGCGGTGCCTCGATGAACACGCTGGCCCGCCAGGCGGGGATCGCCAAGGGAAGCGTCTTCTTTTACTTCCGCTCGAAGTCGGCGCTGTTCGACGCCCTGGTCGAGGTGGCGGTGTCGCGCGTCAAGAGCTACCTGAAGGGTGTCCGTGAAGCCACCGCCTCGCGCGATCTGTGCGACCGTCTCGAGGAGCTGGCGCGGGCCGGGTTCCTGTTCATCGACGCTCACCCGAAGCTGGCGATGATCTACTTCCGGCTCCTGCACTCGGGTGACGCGCCGCTCGGCCGGGAGCAGCTCGCCTACCTGCGCGGCCGCAGCCAGCGCTTCCTCGTCGAGCTCCTCTCGGAGGCGCGTGAACGCGGCGAGATCCGCGCCGATCTCGACCTGCGTCACGTCGCCTTCATGCTCGACGCCATGCTCGAGCGCATGCTGCGGGCCTACGACATCGAGCACCTCGATCCCGATCATGGCCTCGACCGTGGGCGGGAGAGGACGCGCGAGGACTGGATCGCGAGCTTCGTCCAGTTCGTGCGCCACGGGCTGGCGGTCGGCGCCTCCCGGACGGATGACCCCCACGCGGGAGGACGCGATGGCGCAGGCTGAGCGAGCGGCCATCGCGGGCGGGCCGCGCCCGGTGCCGCAGTCGACTGGCGTCCCGGCGGAGGCGCGCCACCTGGTTCTCGAGATCGATGCGGCCGCCGATCACGCGGCGCTCGAGCAGGTGTGCGGCGTGGCGCGCCAGTGCGACATCGCGCTCGCGCTGCACGAGCACACGGGGGCCCGCTTTCTGCTGGGTGGCCTGCCGGACGCGCGCCGGCTGCTCGGGCGATGCCCCGGCGTCGATCCGTTCGATCCGCGATGCTGGACGGTGCTGCCCGGCGTCCGCCGGGCGCTCTTCCAGGCGCACGACGCCGTGCTCGCCGGTCGCGACTGGCAGCCCGCCGACACCGTCGTGCGCGTCGGCGGCCGCGCGATCGGCGGCGCCCGGATCGCGGTCATCGCCGGGCCCTGTGCGGTCGAGAGCCGCGAGCAGATCCATGCCGCCGCCAGTCTGGTGCGAGACGCCGGCGCGAGCTGGCTTCGCGGTGGCGCCTTCAAGCCGCGGACGTCCCCGTACAGCTTCCAGGGGCTCGGCGAGGTCGGGCTGGCGTTGCTCCGCGAGGCGGCCGACGCCAACGGGCTCGGGGTCGTCACCGAGGTCACGGCGACCGATGACGTGGCGCTCGTCGCCCGCTACAGCGACGTCCTGCAGGTCGGCTCCCGCAACGCCCAGCACTTCCCGCTGCTCCGGCGTCTCGGCGAGGTGGAGCGACCGGTGCTCCTGAAGCGCGGCTTTGGCTGCACGCTGGAAGAGCTGGTGCACGGCGCCGAGTACGTCATCAGCCACGGCAACCCGGACGTCGTGCTCTGCGAGCGCGGCATCAGGAGCTTCGAGAGCGCCACACGCTTCACGTTCGACGTCAATGCGATCCCGTGGCTGGCGCGGCGTGTTCACCTGCCGCTCGTCGCGGACCCCTCGCACGCCACGGGGGACGCAGGACTCGTCGGCGCCGTGGCGCGCGCCGCGGTTGCCGCCGGCGCGCACGGCGTCATGCTCGAGGTGCATCCAGAGCCGGGCCAGGCGCGCAGCGATGGCCGGCAGAGCCTGGGTCCCGAGCAGTTCGAGGCCGTGATGCGTGAGATCGCCGCGGTTGCCGCGGCAGTCGGACGACGGGTGTAGCGCGACAACGCGCGCCCGCGGCCGAAGCCGCCCCCCAGCACCTGGTCCCGGCAGAGGAGAGACATGCCGGCAGGCGGAGCAGCGGCCGGTGTGACCGGCACGACGAGCATGGAGACGATCGCAGCGCAGCAAGCACCGGGCTCGACGGCGCCTGCGACGCGGGCGCCGCTGGCCATCCATCGCGTGACGGTGCGCGACCCGCGTCCCCTGGGCGCGGCCGTCGCCACCCTCCAGGCGGCGCTGTGCGAGCTGCGCGCCGCACCGCCAGCGGTGCGCCCGGACAGGCCGCTCTTGGTGCGTGCCGAGGTCGCGGTGCGCGACGTCGAGCCGCTCGCGTGGCTGTCCGCGCAGGCGGCGTCTCCGAGGTTGTACTGGGCGTCGCGGGAGGGAGCGTCCGTGCTGGCCGGTGCCGGTCGCTGCATCTCGATCGACGGCGGCGACTGGGCCGCGGTCGGCGAGGCGCTGGCCGCGGCTGCAGGTGACGGCGAGTCGCCGCACCCGGGGACGCTGCGCTGGTTCGTGACCGGTCGCTTCACGCCGTCCACGCATCCCGCACCCGAGTGGGCGGCATTCGGACGCTGCCGTGCCGTGCTGCCGCGATTCGAGCTCGCCGTCTGCGACGGCACCACCTGGCTGGCCTGCCACGTGGTGCTCCCGCATGGCGGCGAGGACGGCGTGCAGGCGCTCGACGCGGCGATCGCCGGCCTCCGGCACGATGGGTGCGATGCCGCGGCCCCGAATCCGGCGCTCCGACCGTGGCAGCCGGTGCGGTTCGCGACCCGGGCCGGCGAGGAGGTCGCGTGGCGTGATCGGGTGGCGCGCGCGCTGGCGGCGATCGGGCGCCCCGCGCGCGACGGGAC
>JASFRE010000408.1:0-4407 GCA_050115055.1 Candidatus Eiseniibacteriota bacterium
ACCGCTCGGGTCATCCGCACGGCCGTCGCCCCTCTCCCCGCTCCCTGCGGTCGTCGCGGCGTCGCTCTCCGACCCTCCGGCGTCGCTCTCCGACCCGCCGGCGTCGCTCTCCGACCCGCCGGCGTCGCTCTCCGACCCGCCGGCGTCCACTGCCGGGCCGGACGCCGGCGTGGTCCCGGTGACCGTCGCCTCTGCGTCCCCATGCCGGTCGCTGGCGCCGGCCGGCGCCGGAAGTCCCACCGCGAGGCCGGTACCGGCCTGCCGCACGACCTCGTGTCCGCGGTCGCCGTCCGGAAATGCCTCGACGCCGAGCCACTCGCGGATCGCCGCGCCGCGCAGGAACCAGACGGCGGCGGCCACCAGCAGCAGCGTGATGAGGATCCACGGCCAGCGGGCCGGCCGCCGGTGGCTGGACGGCGGCGGCCCCATCAGGTGCGGCAGGCGTCGCGACGCCGGCGCCGCGGGCGCGGTGCTGGCCGCTGGCGCCGCCGGGGCCCGTGCGGCGGCAGGCGTGTGCTCGGTCGCCGCGTCCTCGTCGGAGGGCTCGCCGTCCGGCTCGAGCCGCTCGGCGGCCGCCGCTGCCGGACCACCGCCGACGACGCCGAGTCGGGGCCGGGGCGCTTCGGACCAGCGCCGGGCCGGCGGCCGTGGTCGCCGCGGCTCGGGCGGCGCGTCGGCCCCATCGCGATCCTCGCCGGCCGGCGCCGTCCGGTCGTGCTGCATGGCGATCCGCTGCTCGGTCGACGGCGCCGCTTCCCGCTGCGGGGCGTCGCGCGTCGGGCCGGAGACGTCGACTGCCTCCGCCGCGCGGTCCCGATCGGGTGCGGCGTGCGCCCCGCGGTCCGCGTCATCGTCGTCCGTCGCTTCCCGCGTGTCCGGCAGATCCCGCGCCTCCGAGACCGCGCGCCCCTGCGGCCGGCGCTCGATGCCACGCGGTGCGTCCAAGGACCCCGCACCGCGGCCTGACCCGATCGACTCGAACGAGAAGTCGCTCAGCACCGACTCGACGTGTGACGGTCTGACCTGCTCCGCCTCGTCGACGAAGGCGTTGATGAGCGACTGGCTCGAGACGATGTTGATCTCGCGCGGGATGCCGCCCGTCACCCGGAAGACCTCCGCGCAGGTATCGGGCGGGAAGATCGCCTCCGGGTCCGCGGCGCCCGCCACCTCGAGGCGATGGTGGATGTAGTCGCTGGTCTCCCGCCGCGACAGCGGACCGAGTCGGTACTTGATGCCGATGCGCTGCCGGAGCTGGCGGAGCTCCGGCGTGCGCAGCATGGCCTCGAGCTCGGGCTGCCCGACCAGCGCGATCTGCAGCAGCTTGCCGTCGAGCCGCTCCATGTTGGAGAGGAGCCGCACCTCCTCGAGCCGCGATGGATCGAGGTTCTGCCCCTCGTCGATGATGAGCAGGGCACCGTGGCCGCGCGCGCGGCAAGCGTTCAGGAAGGACTCGATCTGTCCGAGCAGGCGCGGCTTGGTGCGCTCGGCCGGGATCTCGATGTGAAAGCGGCGACAGATCTCCTCGAGGAGCTCCATCTCCGACAGCGTCGAGTGGGTCAGCATCGCCACCGACCAGGTCGTCGGCAGCTGGGCGAGCAGGTCGTAGATGGCCGTGGTCTTGCCGGTGCCGACCTCGCCGGTGATCAGGACGAAGCCCTCGGCGTTCTCGATCCAGTAACGCAGATGGGCGAGCGTCTCGGCATGCTCCCGGCTCTGGAAGAGGAAGCGCGGGTTCGGCGCCAGCGAGAACGGATTCTCTTTGAGCCGGAAGAACTCCTCGAACATGGTGTTCTGACCCTGGTCGGCTTCGAAGGCGGTGGCAGTGGATCGACCGGTCCGCGAGCGCACACGGAGCACCGGCCCGCCGCACCATCGCCCCCGTGACCCGTTGCCGTCATCACGTGTATCGTCTGCCGCGTGGCACCTGCTGACCGGAAAGGCGCCACATCACCGCGCACCGCTTGCCTGTCTCATTCCAGGCCGGTCGCGTCGGTCCGGTCGCCGGCGGCGCAGGCGCCGTGGCGCCGGCGCCAGGCGACGACCGGCGCCGCGCCGCGCTTGCTCACGGGCGCGCCGGTTCGACCACCAGATCGAAGGCGCTCAGTGCCTGCAGCTCTCGCGCCCGCTCATCGATCTGCTGTCGCGTCAGCCCGACCAGGCCCTGGACCGAGAACTGCTCGACGCAGAACGAGGCCGCCGCGGTGCCGTAGGCCACGGCCCGCCGGAGGGTCTGGGAATCGCGCTGACCGGTCGAGGCCAGATAGCCGAGGAAGCCACCGGCAAAGGTATCTCCCGCCCCGGTCGGATCGCGCACCTCCTCGAGCGGCAGCGACGGCGCCACGAAGGTCGATTCGGCGGTCATCATCAGCGCACCATGCTCGCCCTTCTTGATGACCACGATCTCCGGGCCCATGGCGAGGATGCGTCGTCCGGCGGTGATCAGATTGCGATCGCCGCCGGCCAGGAGCCGCGCCTCGCCATCGTTCAGGATGCAGATATCGACCGAGCCGAGCGTGTGGACCAGCAGGTCGCGCTTGGTCTCGATCCAGAGGTTCATGGTATCGCAGGCCACCCAGTCGTGCTCCTCGACCTGCCCCAGCACCCCGGACTGGATGTCCGGATCCAGGTTGGCCAGGAAGAGGTGTGGCGACTGCCGCAGGGCCTGCGGCAGGTCGGGGACCCAGCCCTCGAACACGTTCAGGTGCGTGAACAGGGTATCGCGCTCCTCGCCGTCGTCACGGTACCTGCCGCCCCAGCGGAAGGTCTCGCCATCGGCGTGCTCGACGTGAGACAGCCCCACGCCGTGCTCGCGCAGGAGCTCGAGATGCTCCGGCGGGAAGTCGCGACCGACGACGGCCACGAGCTCGACCGGGCAGAACAGCCGGGCGCCCAGTGCAAAGAAGGCCCCGGAACCGCCCAGCGCCTCGCGCACCGAGCCGAACTGCGTCTCCACCGAATCCAGGGCCAAGGACCCCACGACGACGATACTCACGATTCCTCCCCGGCGCCTCGCGGCGCGTCACATGCGCTCGGGCGCGTCGAGCCCGATCAGCTCGAGCCCGTTCCGCAGCACGAGCTGCGTGGCACGGATCAGCGCCAGGCGAGCCTGCGAGAGTTCCTCCTCGACGCCGACGATCCGCTGATGATGATAGAAGCGATGGAAGTGCGCCGCCACCTCTCGCAGGTAGACGGTCATGCGATGCGGCTCGCGCGCCTCGGCGGCGCCACGGACCACCTCGGGCAACGCCACCAGCTGCTTCGCGAGCGCCAGCTCCTCCTCCTCCCCGAGCCGTCCGAGGTCGATGGTCGAGGGCTCACGGAACCCGGTGCCGCGCTCCGACGCGCGCTCGAGCACCGAGGCGATGCGGGCGTGCGCGTACTGCACGTAGAAGCAGGGATTCTCCTCGTTCTGCTGTCGAGCGAGGTCGAGATCGAAGTCGAGATGGGCATTCGAGCGACGCATCAGGAAGAAGAATCGGGCCGGATCGCGACCCACCTCCGCCTCGAGCTCCTCCAGTCCGATCAGCTCGCCGGCCCGTTTCGACATCTTGACCGGCTGCCCGCCACGCAGCAGGTTGACCTGCTGCACGATCAGGATCTCGAGCCAGCTGCGCCCGTAGCCCAGCGCCTCCGCCGCCGCCTCCATGCGCGCCACGTGCCCGTGATGGTCCGGACCGAGGAGATCAATCACGTGCTCGAAGCCGCGCGCGTGCTTGCTGGCGTGATAGGCGATGTCGGCCAGCAGGTAGGTCGGACGCCCGTCCGTGCGCACGATGACGCGGTCCTCGTCGTCGCCGAGCGCGCTGCTCCGGAACCAGACGGCGCCCTCGCGCTCCTCGGTCCACCCACCCTCGGCCAGCAGGCGGTGGGTGCGATCGAGCTCGCCGCTCGTGTAGAGCTCCGACTCGTGGAACCAGCGATCGAAGGTGACCCCGAAGCGCTCGAGGTCGCGCCGCTGGGTCGCGAGGATGCTCGACAGGCCCTGATCGCGCAGGTAGTCGCGGCGCGCGGCCGGCGACATGGCGTCGAGGTCCTGGTCGCGCGCCAGCCGGGCGGCGAGCTCGACCACGTACTCGCCGTGATAGCCGCCCTCCGGGATGGCGACGTCCTCGCCACGTGCCGCGAGCCAGCGCGCCTCGATCGAGCGCGCCAGGAGATCGACCTGGTTGCCGGCGTCGTTGACGTAGAACTCGCCGCGCGCGTCATGGCCGGCCGCACGCAGCAGGCGCACCAGGGTGTCCCCCACCGCGGCCGCCCGCGCGCTGACCACGTTGAGCGGGCCGGTCGGGTTGGCGCTCACGAACTCGACCTGCACGCGCTGGCCGGGGGCGGTCGTGGTACGCCCATAGCCGGCATCCGCCTCGAGAATGCCGGCGAGCTGCGCGGTGAGCCAGCGCGGCGACAGCC
>JASFRE010000409.1:0-4401 GCA_050115055.1 Candidatus Eiseniibacteriota bacterium
CGGCCGCCCGCTCGTCGGCCAGGCTCGCCACCTCGTCGAGTAGCCCGCCGCGCGGGGCGCCGTGCCCGGCGGTGGCGTCGTCCGCCGCCGCCAGGTCCGTCGAGTCGCCCCGCACGAAGGCGAGCAAGCTCTCGAGATCGCGTCTGAGGACGCCCAGGAACTCGCCCTGGCTCAGGCCGACGAAGTTGAGCTCGGTCTGCGACTGGCCGCTGCGCCGCTCGTCGAGCAGCTTGCGCCGCGCCCCGGCGATCGTGAACTTCTCGTCGTACAGCAGCCGCTTGATGCGCAGCGCCAGCTGCACCTCCCGCGCCCGGTAGCTGCGATTGCCCGCCCGGTTCTTGCGCGGCCGGAGCATCTTGAACTGGGTCTCCCAGTAGCGCAGGACGTGCGGCTTGACGTCGACCAGCTCGGCGACCTCGCTGATCGAGTAGTAGAGCTTCGAGGGGTCTCGCTTCAATCGATCCGGACTCGCCATGACGCTACCTCGGATTGGGGTTCGCGTTGTCAGTGCATCAGCTCGACCACGATGTCGCGCGGGTCGCGGTCCTCGTACAGCACGGCGTGCACCTGCTCGGTGATCGGCATGTCGAGCCCCAGGCGCCCGGACAGCTGCCACACGGCGCGGGTCGTCGGCACGCCCTCCGCCACCATGATCATGTCGTCGAGGATCCGCTTGAGCGGGCGACCGCGGCCGAGCTCCTCGCCGACGTGGCGGTTGCGGGACAGGCGGCTCGTGCAGGTCGTCACCAGGTCGCCGACCCCGGCCGGACCGCGCAGGGTCTCGACGTCGCCGCCGAGGCTGGCCGCCAGGCGTGACATCTCGGCCAGGCCGCGCACCAGCAACGCACCGCGTGCATTGCCGCCCAGCCCCAGCCCGTCCGAGATGCCGGCGGCGATCGCCACCACGTTCTTGAAGGCCACGCCGACCTCGACGCCGACCAGGTCGTCCTCGGGCTCGACGTGCAGCTGCTGGCGCTCGAAGAGGTCGCGGACCTCGCGCGCGACACCGGGCGTGGTCGAGGCGCTGACCATGACGGTCGGCATGCCACGTGCCACCTCGCGCGCCATGCTGGGGCCCGACAGCGTCGCCACCCGTCCGGCGGCGCTGCTGGCGAGCTCGCCCTCGAGCACCTGCGTCATGCGCCGGAAGCCGTCGGCCTCGAGGCCCTTCACGGCGCTCACCACCATCGCGTGCTGGCTGATCCACGGGGCCGCCTGCCGCGCGACGGTGGCCAGCGCCACCGACGGCACGGCGAACACCACGACGTCGCGGCCGGGCAGCGCCGTGCCCAGCTCGGAGACCACCTCGAGCGTCACCGGCAGCTCGACGCCGGCCAGGTAGCGGCGGTTCTCGCGCGCTGCCCGCATGCGCTCCACCTGACCGGCATCGCGTCCCCACAGCGTCACGTGCCCCACGCGCGCCACCAGGAGGATCGCCAGCGTCGTGCCCCAGCTGCCGGCGCCGAGCACCGCGACGCGCGTCATCGACCGCCTCCTCCGGGCGCCCGGCCGTCGGGCGCCCCGGCCGCGCCCGCGTCGGCGCCCGCCGGCCGCCCGCTGCCGCGGCCGCGCATCGCGAAGCGCTTCTCCTCGCCGCGCAGGATGCGGCGCAGGTTGCCGCGGTGGCGGACGATGACCAGGAGGGCGAGCGCTCCGCCTACCCAGACCAGCCCCGGAACCGGCTCGTGCCGCAGGTGGACGACGATCGGCAGCGCCAGGGCGGCAAGCATCGAGCCGGCCGAGACCATGCGCGTCGCCGCCAGCGTCACGGCGAAGACCGCGAGCACCACCAGCCCCGATCCCGGCGCCAGCGCCAGCACCGCGCCGCCACCGGTGGCGACGCCCTTGCCACCCCGGAAGCCCATGAACGGGGAGACGATGTGCCCGAGGATGGCGGCGGCCGCCGCCACCAGCCACCAGCCCGGTGGCGCGCCGGCGACCCGCATGAGGACCACCGCGAGCACCCCCTTGCCGATGTCGGCTGCCAGCACCAGCAGTCCCCAGCGCGGACCGAGCGTCCGGTAGACGTTGGTGGCCCCCGGGTTGCCGCTCCCCACCCGCCGCAGGTCGACGCCGTGCCGGCGGGCGACGAGGAGCGCCGAGGGGACCGAGCCGCAGAGGAAGGCGACCGCGCCGAGCAGGATCCAGAGCCCCATCGTGTCTCGCACCCCCTCCCCGGCTAGCGCGCGCCGCTCGCCGACGGCCGGCGTCGCCGGCGCTCGGGCCGCCGCAGCTCGAGACGCACCGGCGCGTACTGGATGCCGAGCCCCTCGCGCAGGCGGCGCAGCAAGTAGCGCTGGTAGCTCGTCGGCACGGACTCGGGCTGGTTCACGTCGATGGCGATGCGGATCGGGTTCGCGGTCACCTGCCGGGCACGCCGGAAGTGCACGGGGCGCCCGCGTGCTCCCGACGGCGGCGCCGTGTCGGTGACCGCCTCGTCCAGCACCGCCATGATGCGATCGCCGCCGATCCGTCGCCGGGCCTCGCGGTAGCCCTGGAGGATCATCGGCGGGATCCGCTGGACGCGCTGGCCGGTCAGCGCCGAGACGAACACCGGGGGCGCGAACCAGAGGTCATGCGCGTGCTCGCGGTAGCTCGCCTCCATGTGCTTCGAGGTGAGCGTCTCCTTGCCGACCAGATCCCACTTGTTGAAGACCAGCAACGCCGGCCTGAGCGCATCGACCACCGCGGCGGAGATCCGGTAGTCCTGGCGGCTGAAAGGCTGCGAGGTATCGATCACCTGCACGGCGACGTCGCAGCGCTCGAGCGACCGCCAGGCACGCACCGTGCAGTAGTACTCGGTGCGGGTGTCGATCTGCGTCCGCCGCCTGAGCCCGGCGGTGTCGACGAGGACGATGCGCCGTCCCTCCCACTGCCACTCGGAGTCGATGGCGTCGCGCGTCGTGCCGGCGACGTCGTCGACGATCATGCGCTCCTCGCCGAGCAGCCGGTTGACGATCGACGACTTGCCGACGTTGGGACGACCGACGATGGCGACGCGCACCGCGTCGGGATCGTCCCGGATCGGCACCTCGTCCGGCAGCAGCTCGACCGCACGGTCGAGCAGATCGCCCACTCCGGTGCCGTGCAGCGCCGAGACCGCGATCGGCTCGCCGAGCCCGAGCCGCGCGAACTCGAAGGCGTCGATCTGCCGCTGCTCCGACTCGGCCTTGTTGGCGACCAGCTGGTAGGGGCGGCCACTCCGCCGGATGACGTCGGCGATCTGGGCGTCGAGCGGCACCGGCCCGACCATGGCGTCGACGACCAGCAGCACCAGGTCGGCGGTACCGACCGCGGCCTCGACCTGGCCGCGCACGCGTGCATCGAGCCCGGTGCGCGCCTCCGGCAGCAGGCCGCCGGTGTCGACCAGCCGGAACCCGCGTCCAGCCCAGTCGCCGATCGCGTCGTTGCGGTCGCGCGTCACCCCCGGCAGGTCGTCGACGACGGCCAGGCGCCGGCCGATGATGCGGTTGAACAGTGTCGACTTGCCGACGTTCTGGCGTCCGACGATGGCGACGATCGGGCGTGCCATCGCGTCACTCCTTCTCCCAGACCGGGTTGGTCTGCCGGTTCTCGTCACCGAGACCGAGGTCGACGGGGACGCCGAGCGCCTCGCGGAGCGCGTCGAGCGCCATGTCGTCGAGGAAGAGCCCGCGTCCGTTGACGCAGTTCGGCGGCAGCAGCAGCAGCTCGCCGATGCCGCGTGCGCGGACCGCGCGGTGGATGTCGCCGCCGGCCAGGAGCCCCGACACGGTGATCGAGCGTCCGAGAAAGTCGTTCTCGACGACGACGAAATCGACCGCTCGCGCGTGACGCGCCAGCAGCCCGTCGACGAGATGCTCGCGCACGAGCGGCGCCGCCATCGTCCCGGTCACCACGGTCACGTGCCGGTTGCGCACGCGCCGCACGACCGGCAGTCGGTCCCCCGACCCCTCCAGGTGCTCGATGAGCTGCCGGCTCATGCCGACCCCGTCCTCGAGCTGCGGGAAGTCGCGGTAGTGGGCGGCCGGCGGGATCGGGGCGCCGGTCCGGAAGTACCACTCGTCGGCCAGGTAGACGAACGGGTGTCCGCAGCGCCCGATGCAGCGCGCCTGCAGCGTCTCGCACTGCTCGAGGACGGCGCGTGCCACGGTATGCGTGACCGGCGCCAGCGCCGGCAGCCCGGCGCGGTGCGCGGTCTGGCCGAGCGGCACCACCGCCACCGACTCGACCCCCGGGTGCAGCGCCGCCAGTCGCTCGACCGTCGCCTCGAGCACGGCGCCGTCGTTCCACCCCGGACAGAGCACGATCTGCGCATGCACGCGGATGCCGCCCTCGATCAGCCGCTCGAGCACCGGCACGACGTCCGCCCGCTCCACGTCGTCGATACCCAGGAGCCGTGCGCGCACCGCCGGGTCGGTG
>JASFRE010000410.1:0-4375 GCA_050115055.1 Candidatus Eiseniibacteriota bacterium
ATCGACGGCGCGGCCCCCGTCACCGATCGTGCGGGGGCCGCGTCTCGATGCGGATCGGCGGATCGGCGCGCGATCAGGCGCCGACCTTCGTCATCTCATCGACTTCCTCGCAGGTCTTCCGCACCGCGCTGACGGAGTTTTCGAGCGCCTTCTTCTCCTCGGCGGTGAGATCGACCTCGATGACCCGCTCCATGCCACCGGCACCGACGATCGCCGGCACGCCGACGTAGAGCCCCTTGACGCCGTACTCGCCCTCGAGGAGCGCACAGACCGGCATGATCTTGCGCTTGTCGTAGGCGATGGCCTCGGCCATCTCGAGCGCCGCCCATGCTGGCGACACGAACGCCGAGCCGACGCCGAGCAGGCCGACGACCTCGGCCCCGGCCTTGCGCACGCGCGTCTCGATCGCATCGAGCTCGTCGGCCTTGACGAACTTCTCGACCGGCATGCCGGCGATGCGACAGCAGCTCCGGACCGGCACCATGGTGTCGCCGTGGCCGCCGAGCACGACGGCGTCGACGTTCTCCACCGAGACCTTCGCCGCCTTGGCGATGAAGTAGCGGTAGCGCGCCGAGTCGAGCACGCCGGCCATGCCGAAGAGCTTGTTCTTCGGCGGGCTCATCTTCTTCGACAGCGTGTAGACGATGGCGTCGAGCGGGTTGGCGATCGACACGACGATGGCATCGGGGGCGTACTTCATGATGCCCTGGGCCACCTGCTCGGTGATGGCGAGGTTGGTCTTGAGCAGCTCCTCGCGCGTCGGGATGGTACCGTCCGGGCGCTTCTTGCGCGGCACACCGGCGGTGTTGATGATGACGTCCGCTCCCTGGATGATGCTGTAATCCCGTGCACCCTCCGGGTCGACGTCCACCCCGATGATCGGCGTGCCCTCCGCGATGTCGAGGCACTTGCCCTTGGCGAAGTCCGGCTCGAGGATGTCCATGAGGCCGACCTGCTTCGCGAGCTGCCGGCGCGCAATCTCCTGGACCAGCACGCCGCCGATGTTACCGCCGCCGATGACTCCGATCTTCTTCAACATCGTTCCACATCCCCTGCTCTGATAGGCCACCATGATCTGCGAGGGCCACGCAGCCACCGCCGTGTGTCGGCCGGGACGGACACGGCAGGCACGGGCGTTGCATCGTCACGATCGGGAACGACCCTTGCGGTGCTGACCGGGGCCTCATCCATGCACAGACCCGAAGTGCGCATGGTATCGCCGGGTCGGGTGGAATTCAAGCGCGAATCAGCGTGTCCTGACTGGGTTTGGCGGGTCTGGGCCACCGCCGAGGTGCGCCGTCCGTGCGGCGGCCTGACGGGTGGTGCGTACCGCGACGCGCAGGTGTGCGCGTCAATCGCGTGTCGTTCACCACGCGTGCGCGAGCGCTGTCCGAGTCGCATCGACGTCGCGAAGTGTTCGGACGTCCGCACCTCGTTCCAGGCCTGCAGCCGCAGTGTGCGGAGCACACCGACTTCTCATCGCCGCCCCCGCCGCGCCGGGGACTTCGACGCGGTCGCGTTCCACCTTGCGGCTGAGAAACGTGCGGCCGGCGAGGATGCCGCAAACGCAACCGCCAGTGGATCGAGCGCGCCCGCGTCCGCGGCCACGACACTCAGCGCCAGGGCCGCAGGGTCCCGCGTGACGCTTTGTGCTGGCCCCACCGGCGGCCTCCGGGCTTTACTGACGGCGGGTGCCGCACCGCTCGCGCGCCGGCGAGAGCCGGCACCCGGGCAAGCGGCCGATCCTCAGGGGGCTCCGAGCGCCATGCGACCCGTTGCACGACCCGACAGCGCCGTGGGCACGCCCACACCCCACGTCATCCTGGTCGCGGCGCCCGTGGTGCCCGGCGGGGTGAGCGGGCACCTGCTCGGGCTCCTCGAGCACCGCGCGCCGGGCCGTCGCCACACGCTGGTCCTGCCGGACCGCCCGGCGCTGGCGCCCTGTGCGCGGCGGGCGCAGGAGCTGGACGTCACCGTTCTCCGGATCGGCGACTGGCGCCGCCGCGGCGTCGACGCGCACGCCACCTGGCTCCGCGACGCCGCCCCCGACCTCGTGCACCTTCACTTCAGCGATCCCTTCGATCTCGTGCCGGTGCTCGAGGCCACGGCAGCGCTCCGGCTACCGGCCGTCACCAGCGACCACCTGGTGGCCAGCGGCCGCTGGGGGCATGGCACCGCGACCGCCAGGGAGCGGCGAAGGCGCGCCTCGCGTACCGTCGTGGCCAGCGTCGCCGACTCGCGGGCGATCGCCACCGGCCTGGTCGAGCACCTCGGCCTCGATGCCGCCCGGGTCCGTGTCATTCATCACGGCGTCGACACGCGGCGCTTCGCTCCCGCGGATCGTGCCGCCGCCCGGCGAGCGCTGGGGCTCGATCCCACCCGCCGGCACGTCGGATGCGTCGGTCTGCTGGTCTCCGCCAAGCGCTTCGACCGCGCGATCCGCGCCCTGCGCGACCTGCCCGGCGACATCGTGCTGCACCTGCTCGGCGATGGCCCGGAACGCCCACGACTCATCGCGCTCGCCCGACGGCAAGGCGCACCGGTGCACGTCCACGGGTGGCGCGACGACGTCGCACGCTGGCTGGTGGCGCTCGACCTCCTGGTCCATCCGTCGGAGACCGAGGGATTCCCGTCGGCGCTGCTCGAGGCGATGGCGAGCGGCTGTCCGGTGGTGGCGACGGCGGTGGGCGGCGTTCCGGAGCTGCTCGACGGCGGACGGCGCGGCTGGCTGGTGGAGGTGCCCGATGACGGGGACGGGGATGAGGATGGCGTCGAGGCACTGACGCTCGGCATGGCACGGGCACTCGCGGCCCGTGACACCCGCCGCGGTCGCGGCTCCATCGCGCATCGTTCGCATCTCTCGCGTCCCGCGCGCGCGCGCGAGGCGGTGTGTCGGCTCTACTCCATGCGACGCACGGCCCGCCGGATCGACGCCCTCCACGGCTCGATCCTGGAAGCGGTGAGCGGCGAGAGGCAAAAAAAAAGCGCCCCGGCACGATGTGCCGGAGCACCTGGACGAGCATTGCCTGGTTCCCTCGCACACGCGACCCGCGACCGGCCGGCGGCGAGGCACACCGGGCCGGCCTAGCCGGTCAGATCGCGCAGCGTCTTGCCCTCATCCTTCAGGAAACGCATGAGGCCCTTCTTGTTCAGCGTGCGCAGGGCGCGCGTCGAGACCCGCAGGCGCAGCCAGCGATTCAGCTCCGGAACGTAGATCCGCTTCCATTGGAGATTGGGCAGCTGACGCCTCTTGGTCTTGTTCTGAGCGTGGGACACGCGATTGCCCACGAGCGGCCTCTTACCGGTGAGCTGACAGCGACGCGACATCGTTGCCTCCTGGGCCAGCCGGGCGGCTAGCGGGTCTCCTTGAACATGACGTGCCGGCGGACCACCGGGTCGTACTTCTTCATCTGCAGACGGTCGGGATCGTTCTGCTTGTTCTTGGTCGTCATGTAGGTGTAAGCGCTCTCGGTGCTGCGCATCTTGATCTTGATCCGGACACCCTTCTTGGCCATGTCCCTGTCTCCTCGCCCGGGGACCACTCGGCGCCACCCGCTGGTGATCCCAGATCAGCGACCAGGCCGATCCTCGAAGGCGTTGCGTCGCTTGCAGAGGGTGCTCCGGAGGGGCACGTGGCACACCTCGCGGGCGGCCCCGGCATGCCGGTGGCGGGCCGCGAAGCTCCCGTCCGGGCACTGGCGCACGGTTCCCGCCGGCCGGCAGACCGCGCGCGGGAGGGGCGCTCGAAGGCGAGGGAGTATGCTACCACAGCGCCGCGCCGTCAAGGAAGAGCCGTGGGAGGGCGGCGTCGCCCCGGAGCGGGCGCCCCGGAGTGGGCGCCCCGGAGCGGGCGGCCCGGGGCCGCAGGCCGGCCGCTGCGACGGCGCGGGCGGCCTGTCCGGCCCTCCCCGCGGCGGCCGCCGGAGCGCCGCGGCCGGCCTCGCGTCACGTCCCGACGGAGCGCCGTAACTCGCTGCGATGGCGGATGTTGAGACCTGGGTGCAACAAGACCTCAAACTCCGGTTGCCAGGTTGCGCGCACATTCCCTACATTCGGCGGGCGCCTCTCAGGTGGCGCCTGTGAGCGGTCGTTCCTCCCCGGTTCCCTGTCGGTCGACCGCCGGCGGGCCGCTGTCCGTCCCCGTGGGATTGCCGGTGCTCCGGCAGTCCCGACCGAGGTGTGACCCTGATGATGCTCCGCACCGCCCCGGGCGCGCCGACGCGACCTGCCGGCTCGATGCTGCGTGCTACCTGGCCGCTCGTCGGCCTGCTCATGGCGCTCGCCTGCCTCACCGCTCCGCCCGCCGTCGGACAGGACGAGGACGTCGAGCCGATCACCAGCGCCGACTGCGCCGGCTGCCACGAGACCAGCGAGC
>JASFRE010000411.1:0-4371 GCA_050115055.1 Candidatus Eiseniibacteriota bacterium
CGACCTGTCGGTCGCGTCGAGCACCGAGAGGAGCCGCGGCAGCTCAGCCGTCGCCAGTCCGATCTGACCGCCCGGCGTCACCATGCGCTGGTAGATGCCGTTGTACCAGAGGTGCAGCGTGTCGCCCCGCCGCAGCACGTCCATGCCGTAGACCATCGCATGGTCCCAGGAACCGTCGCGCGAGGCGGTGAGCACCAGCCGCCGCCGCCCGGGATCGAAGCGCCGTCCATCGCGTGACGGCACGGCGTGGATGTCGAAGAAGCCGCTCGAGTCGGCCGAACTCTCGAACAGCACGAACCCCTGATCGACCGGCAGCACGTCGACCGTGTAGAGGCCCCCGGCGGGGGCGTAGACCGGTTCGACGCCCACGCGCTCGAAGCGCACGCCGTCAGCCGACGTCGCCAGGCCGACCGCGAGGTGGCCGGTGGCGTCGGCGGCGCCGCAGTAGTACATGCGATAGGCGTCGCCGTCGCGGAGCACCACGGGATCGACGAGCTGCCCGGCGTCCCAGGTGCCCGTCCCACCCGGCGCCAGCACGCGGCCGCGCCGCGTCCAGGTCAGACCATCCTCCGAGGTGGCGAGGCCGATGCCGCGGTAGATCGCGTCGCACTTGCCCGCGTAGTAGAGACGGAACCGCGTCCCGCCGCCCGGACGCTCGTCGACCAGCACCGTCGGGAAGGCGATCGACGCCCCGTCCCAGGCACCGGGCGTCGGGTCGGGCTCGAGCACGATGCCACGCTTCACCCAGGCGTGTCCATCCTCCGACGTGGCGAGCGCGATCGCCCAGTGACCGTCGACGCCGTACGCCGCGTAGTACATCCACAGCGCGTCGCCGAGCGCCACGACGCCCGGGTACTCGGCGTGGCCGGCGTCGAACGTGTCGCCGAGCGGCACGACCGGCAGCGGATCGGGACGGAAGAGCGACGGAGTCGACGGCCAGTGCCGGCCCGCCGCGTCCGCTGACCCGTCACCCGCTGGCGCGTCACCCGTCGGCGCAGCACCAGGTGGCGCGTCACCCGTCGGCGCAGCACCAGGTGGCGCGTCACCCGACGGCGCATCCTCCGCAGGCGCCGCCCCCGCTGGCGCAGCGCTCGCCGGTACGGCGCTCGCCGGCGCCCCCGCCACGCGACGCGGCCGCGCGTACGGTGGCTCTGCGCTGCGGCGGATCCCGGCGCGCATCACCGAGCCGGCCAGACCGACGATGTCGCTCTGGTCGGCGGGCGTCGCGCGGTGCAGCAGGTCGAGTGCGAGCGCCGCGTGACGGAGCGCCTCCGCAGGCTGGCACGCCAGCATCATCCCGTGGTGCGCGAGCGCGAAGCCGGGATCGATGGACACGGCGGTCGCGAACGAGCGGCGGGCAGCCACCCGATCATCACGACGGAGAGACCGCCAGCCGGCGAGAAAGTGCCGGTAGGCCTCCACCGAGTGGGTCGTGACCTCCACCACCGGACGGACCGACCGCGGGTGTGCTGTGGCGCCTGGCAACACGGACACGATCCGCGGCACGAGCCGGTCGACCAGCGTGAAGACGTCGTCCGCCTTCCATCCCTTGACCCGTGCCACGTCGCACCGTTGGCCGGTCGTCACATCGACGAGTGTCACGGTGACGTCCAGCGATTCCGGCGTCTCCGGTTTCTCCGACACCTCGGTGGTCACGATGGACTCGACCCGCAGCCGGCGAGCGATCGCGTCGAGGAAGCCGGCGTTCTGGGTGCCGCCGTTGCGCATCCGCATGGCGTCGAGGGCTGCGTCGACCTGCTGCCGGCTGGTGACGGAGAGCCCGTGCACCTGCGAGAGTGCCGTGGTGAGGAGCGCCGAGACCATGCGACTCGCCGGCACCTCGGACATCGCGCCGACGTGGGCGGTGCCGGTGCGCGTCCCGCCATGGTCAGTACCGACGTGCGAACCGACTTCGACTGCGCCGCCTCCAGCGCCATCGTCGTCTCCGCCGTCCCATCCGTCTCCGAACGGCAGCACGGCGAGCGTCACCGGGCGCGGCGCGCGGATGGCGCTGTCGCCGGTCCGGAAGAGGCCGCCGTCGAGCGCGCCCACGACGAGGACCGCAACGGGTGTCGCGGCGGCGATCGCGATGGCGATCGAGGAGCGGTGGGGAGGACGTCTCGCCATGGTGGGTCCGCGGTCGGGTGGTGCGTGCTAGGGTGCGTCCGGACGAACGGTCGGCTGCCCGGAGGATCGGGTCGAGACATCCCGATCTTGAGCGCCGGCTCGCGCCTGCCTTTCGCGCGCGCCCGTGCTCGGTTACGATTCGCGCCTCAGCCGGCGGTCCGCCGCTGATCGATCGACGATCGGCCGGGTGTCGCCCGGCCGGCGGCCAGCCGGCCCAGGACACGCGGGGCGCCCCGGGCCGGTCGTCGCCGGCAGCCGCCCCGCGCATTCCGGCACTGTGGCGCCATGGACCTTTCATTCGCACAAGAGCAACCATGAGACTCTTCGAACCGATCCGCCTGGGTCAGCTCGCCCTCCGCAACCGCGTCGTCATGGCACCGATGACCCGGCGCATGGCGGCCGAGGACGGCATTCCCACCGACGCCATGGTCGCCTACTACCGCCGCCGCGCCGCCGGCGAGGTCGGGCTGATCGTCAGCGAGGGGACGGCGATCGACGATCGCCACGCCTGGGACACGCTGACCGTGCCGCGCTTCGAGACCGACGCGCAGCTCGACGGCTGGCGTCGTGTCGTCGAGGCGGTGCACGCCGAGGACGGCGCCTTCGCCCCGCAGCTCTGGCACACGGGGCGCCTCGCCTACCACCCGATCGGTCCGTCGGCCTGCGACATGGGCCCGCGCAAGGACGGCACGCCGCGCCCGCCCGTCAAGCCGATGGACGAGGGCGACTTCGAGCAGGTCCTCGCGGCCTACGCGCATGCCGCGCGCGCCGCCCGCGCGATCGGCTGCGACGCGCTGGAGATCCACGGCGCCCACGGCTACCTGCTCGACTCGTTCCTGAGCCCGGGGCCGAACGAGCGCACCGATCGCTACGGCGGCTCGTTCGAGCACCGCATGCGTTTCCCGCTCGAGGTGGTGCGGGTGGTGCGCGACGCCGTTGGCCCCGGCTTCCCGGTCATCTACCGCTTCAGCCAGTGGCGCGTCGATGCGCACGAGGAGCTCAAGTTCAAGACGCCCGACGAGCTCGCCGTCTGGGTGACGGCGCTCCGCGAGGCCGGCGTCGACATCTTGCACGTGTCGACGGCGCGTGCCATCGATCCCGGCTTCCCCGATCTCGAGGACCCCGAGAACACCGAAGACGCCCAGCACGCCGAGCACGGCGAGGACGCCGAACGCACCGTCGGTCCCGGCGACCGCGCGCTGTCGCTCGCCGGCTGGTCGCAGCGGCTCTCCGATCTGCCGGCGATCGCCGTCGGCTCGGTCACGGTGGGCTTCACCATGCCGGAGACGCGCGACGCGGGCGGCGTCGCGCCGGTCGCCGATCCCGCGCCCGCCATCGCCATGGTCGAGCGCGGCGAGGTCGAGCTCCTGGCAATCGGCCGGGCGCTGATCGCCAATCCCGACTGGGTCAAGGTGGTGCGCGACGCGGGTTGGCGCGAGCTCCGTCCCTACGAGCAGACGATGCTGGGGACCCTGGTGTGATGTCCGTGGACGCGCGACCCGTCCTGCCGGCCCGGTGCGCGGCGCTGCCTGCGATCGAGGCGCGGCCGCGGTCGCTGCCCCGGCCCCGGTCGTTGCCCCGGCCGCGGTCGTTGCCGAGCCTCGTCCAGGGTCCCGGCCCCGCTGGCGGTCGCTGCGACCGCCACGCCGGCGTGCCAACGTGTGCAATCCGAGCTGGTTACGCCTCCGACGAGGCGCCATCCGCCATCGCGTCCACCGCCTTGACTTTTCCGGAACCCGGATGCGATCATAGACGTATAGACAGACGTCTAACGATGTCCCTCGGACCCGGGAGAGACCCCGAGCATGGATGATCGCTGCTGCACCGCCTTTCGCGCCCTCGGCGATCCGACGCGTCTCAGGATCCTCGAGCTCCTCAAGCGCGAGGAACTGTGCGTGTCGGAGATCGGTCAGCACTTCGAGATGACCCAGCCATCGATCTCGCATCACCTCGACATCCTGCGAAGGGCCGGCCTCGTCACGCGCGAGAAGCGCGGACGCGAGACGTACTACCGCTTCAACGGTCACGCGATCATCGAGTGTTGCGGCCAGCAGCTGCGACTGCTCGATCTCCGCCTGATCAGGCGCTGAGGGCGTCCTTTTTTTGGGGTGATCAATAGACGTATGGCGATACGTCTATTCAGTAGACAGAGAGGAGCACACGCCATGTCGGAAGACACGAAAGCCACGAAGATCAGCTGCTGCGGGGACGAGGTCCAGCTCTGCTGCAAGCCGACCGACTCGG
>JASFRE010000412.1:0-4371 GCA_050115055.1 Candidatus Eiseniibacteriota bacterium
CCCCAGGTTGCCGGCACGATCGGCGAGGCCGGGCAGCCCACCGGCCGGGCGCCGATCGACCAGCAGCCGGGCGGCGCCTGGTCCGACGCGCACGGTGAGTTCTCGTGCAGGCGGAAGTCGCCGTCGAGGGTCGCCGTGCCGCAGGCGGGGACGTCGCACAGCAGCGGATCGTCGAAGACGTTCTCGCCACTGACGAGAAAGGCGGCGCTGCCGAGCAGCCCGACGGGGTCGAACGCCGAGCACGTGAAGGTGATGTTGCCGGCGGTCCCGAACACGTCATCGCCGGTGCCAGCGCAGTTGGCGTGCACGATCGAGTTGCTGATCGAGATCTCCGACGTCTCGGCACCGAAGAAGAGGCCACCGCCCTCGCCGTCGGTCTGGTTGACCGCGATCGTGCAGCGGATGACCAGGAGACCACCCCCGGAGCAGCCGAGTCCGCCGCCGGCGACGGTGGCGACGTTGCCGGTCACCACGCAGTCGCTGATCGAGCGGTTCTCTGCCGTCCCCCAGGCTACCCCACCGCCCCAGGCGTCGGTCGAGTTGCCGGCGATGACGCAGTCGGAGAGGGATGGCCGCGCGACGACGCGGCAACTGACGCCTCCACCGCCGGATTCCGCATGGTTGGCGAGGATGTGGCAGTGCTGGATCAAGGGCCGGGCGCCATTCGTGCACAGGATGCCACCTCCCGCGCCATCGGTGCCCAGGCCGGCCACATAGCCGCCGGTGATGGTGACCTCGACCAGCTCGGTGTCGGTGTCGTCGCCATCCGCGAACCAGACGCCGCGATGCGGCTCCGAGGCGGAGCCCTCGCAGTCGATCACGCACGTGGTGGGGTCGCCGCTCTGCGACTGGACGCGGATCGCCTTGCCGAGGAACTCGAGGTCGCGGTTGCCATCGCCGACGAACATGCCGTCGGCGAGCTCGATCACGTCGCCGTCGCTCGCGGCGTCGATGGCGGTCTGGATGGTCGGGTAGTCACCGGTGCCGTCCGGCCGCACGACGATGGTGGCGGCGGCGGCACCGGAGGGGCCGAGCACGGTGGCAGTCGCGAGGAGGACGGGGAGCAGCCGGCAGGTCGGGAGGGAGAGAGCCCTGGAAGCCATGGCACACCTCCGTGTGGCCCCGGCAGTTGCGTACCGGAGCGGCCAGGATCCGGTCGTTCCCCTGCAGTGTACCGCAATCGCCCGCGTCAGCGGCTCGGCTGCCGGTGCCGTCCGCGCACGCCATCTGCCGGGCACGGCGCCCGCATGGAGTCGCCGGCCGGCCACAAACGACGAGAGCCAGCCCGGACGGGCTGGCTCTCGTCTCTCTCTCTGCGTGCCGGCGCAATGCGGCGCGCGGTCCGCCTACTTGAGCAACACCATGGCGCGGGTGTCGCTCCAGTCGCCGACCTCGAGCTTGTAGTAGTAGACGCCGGAGGCCACCGGGCTGCCGATGGCGTCACGGCCGTCCCAGCGCGTCGCGTGGCTGCCGGCATCCAGCGCCCCGTCGACCAGGTTGCGGATCAACCGTCCCTTGACGTCGTAGATCGCCAGCCGCACCGCAGAGCGCGACGGCAGGCTGTAGGCGATCTCGGTCGACGGGTTGAACGGGTTGGGCCGCGCCTGACCGAGTGCCAGCGGCACCGGTGCCGAGGCGGCACCCTCGTCGACGGCGGTCGAGCCGCCGAACAGCACCTCGAGGTGGAAGTCGTCGACCAGCGACTCGACGATGCCGTCGGGCGGTGCGTCCTCGGCGACGAACCGGAACTGCGTCTGGCTCGAGAAGTTGAAGTCGTGTGGCGACAGCCGGAAGGCGAACTCCTCCCAGTCGGGCGATGTCACGTGGTCGATGTGGAAGAGCGTCGAATACGTGTTCCAGCCGTCGGTCGACATCCTGAGTTCGAGGTAGTCGGAGACGCCGGCGATCGAGAAGTAGGTCCAGCCCCAGAAGCTACCCTTGACCATGGTGGCACCGGACAGATCGAAGACCGGCGTGTTGAGGCTGGTGCGGCCGTCGAGCTCTTCGACGAACGGACTAGCGTTCGGCGGGTTGCCGGTGATCCAGCAGTCGGTCCCCGGCGGCGGCGTGTGATCGTACTCGGGCTGGTAGACCAGACCGAACTGGACGCCGAGCGGATCATCCCGCTCCCAGATGCCGTCGGTGGCGTTATCGCCCGGGGCGCCGACCGTGTAGCCGTCATCCGCCTCCATCTGGTGCTCGGCGACCACGTCGAAGGTGCCGACGCCGAACATGTGGTAGACCTCGGGAGCACCGGCGGGGTGGAAGCCCTCGACGCCACCCGAGTGCGCGGCGCGGATGTAGTAGGTGATGGTGGTGCCGGCCGACTGGGTCGGGATGTCGAACTCGTAGGAGTCGCCACCGATGTTCGTCATGTTCGCCATCGTGAAGGCGCCGCCATTCAGCGCGTAGAAGACCTCCGTCTCCTCCGGCGCGGTCTGGACGTTCTCGACGAACATCGTGATGTCGGCCTGCACCGCGTACGGTCCGGCCGGGTTCGACGTGTCGACGAGCGGCGTGTGCACGATCTCGACCCGATTCGGGTTCACCGGGCAGGTGTAGCCGTGCCTCGCCGCCGCCTCGCAGATCTCGTCCCAGTTCGGCGTACCGTTGTTGAGATTGCCGTCGTCATCGTCGGCGTAGCGGTAGTAGTTGACGTAGGCCTGCTGGTTCGAGGACGGGGTGCACCAGTTCTTGCGCGCGAAGTGCCAGAGGTTTGCCGTCTGGTCCTTGCCGGCCTCCGCCCCGAGCTTGGCCTCCAGGTTCTCGCGTAGATGCCAGTTGAACGAGCAGAAGATGTCGCCGTCGTGGTAGATGTCGCCGGTCAGGTCGCCCGGGTACTGCCATTCGGTGTCGCAGCTGCGGAGCCCCAAGTTGCAGTTCTGGAAGCCGCGGCCGATGGTGGGGATGTCGATCTGGAAGGTGCCGGAGATGTCCGAGTTGCCCTCGCCGAGCCCCTGGATTCCCTGGGACCCGATGAGCGCGTACTGGATACCGTGCCCGTACTCGTGGGCGACCACGTCGCCGATCGTGCCGGTGTTGGCGCAGCCGCCGCCGGCCGGGTAGAAGTTGATCGTGTAGCCCTGATGGTAGGCATTGCACGTGCCGGGACGGTTCACGTAGGCGTTGTACTTCGGCAGGAAGAACGCCGGGTCGATGTAGAGGATGTAGTCCTTGGTCTTGTTGGCGTAGTACCAGACGTCACGCTCGTCGTTGCGGGCCTCCGTGTCATCCCAGTAGATCGACAGCGGCGTGTCCGGGTAGATCGTGCCGGCAATCGAGGCGCCCGTGCAGCCGTAGCAGTTGACGCGGAACTGCGGGCCGTCGAGGATCGCGGTGTAGGGGTGCGAGCTCGTGCCGGAGCCGATCGAGAAATCACCGTTCTCGTCAGTCGTCGCGGTGCCGACTCCCGTGATGCTGACGTACATCTTCGAGGACGGCACCTGGGTCTGGCCATCGCAGTAGCTGATGATCTCGGCGTCGTTCTGCGAGTTGCCCTCGTAGAGGAAGTTCACGTCGTTCCAGCGCTGGAGGATCTGGCCGTCGTGCGCGTCGACGTAGGTCCGCCACAGGCCGAACGGGTGGGTCGTTGGCACGTCGGTGCGATGGACGAGGTGATACTCGATGTCGCCGGAACCGCGGTGGACCGGGACGATCAGCGTGGCCTCGGGAACGACCTCGAGCTCCGACTGCGGATCGAATGCGACCGACGAGCGGGCCAGTGCGCGCGCCACCGTACGGTCGAGCGTCGGCTCGAGGGAGATGTCGATCTGGCTGTGACTATTGGAGCCGAAGGCGAAGAGGCGACCGTTGTCGTGAATGGCGAGGAAGACATCGGAGTAGGTCACCTCGAAGCCGTTCGCCACCTGATGGAAGATGACGCCCCACTTGTCGGCGCCATGCGCGATCTTCTCGACCGCGAGGTTCGAGCCGTCGGTTCCGAACAGCTCGGGATGGGCGGCGATGAAGGCGCGCCCGACCTGCTCCATCTCGGCATCGGTGGCGTTGGCGAAGCCGCCGGTGGCGAGAACGAGGCCCGGCCCCTCGACCGCCTGCGCGGTCTGGGTGTACTGGTTCCACGACGTCACGTGCCAGCCCGGGCCGATCGATTCGATCAACGTCTGCCGGTAGGCTCGCGCGGCAGGCTCCGCGGCGATGCTCGCTGCGTCGTGCAGGTAGAGATCTTGCTGGAGCGACGGCTGGATCGTGTAATCACTCGAGGTCTCGGGCTCGACGAACGCGAAGCTCGTGGCGGCCGCACCGAGGACGAGTAGACCGACCAGGGTGAGGGAAATCGACGAGACGCGATAGGGCATTGCGGATCTCCTGGCAGACTCGGTGAACTCGGTGACCCGCCCCGACGGGATCGTG
>JASFRE010000413.1:0-4363 GCA_050115055.1 Candidatus Eiseniibacteriota bacterium
TTGGGAAGACGACGACGGCAACCACACGACGAACGTCGCCCCACCACCGCCGCTGCCCGAGTACTCGACGCCACCGCCGTGGTCCCCGGCGATGCGCCGCACCAGCGTCAGCCCGAGTCCCAGGCCAGGTGGCGCGTCCTGGCCCTCGTCGCGGGTGAACGGGTCGAAGAGGTGCCCCTCCAGGTGATCCGGGACGCCGGGACCCTGGTCGGCGACGCGGATCTCGACGATGGCGGGCGCCGGCCGCCGGCCATCGCGGCCAGTGTTGCTTCCGCTGCCGCGTCCGCTCCCGCCTCCGTCTCCCCCTCGGCCCCGCACCACCTCCACCTCGATCCGCCGGTCCGCAGCGTCCCGCGAGTACTTCTCCGCGTTGTCGAGCAGGTTTTGGAGGATCTGGAAGATGCCGTCGCGATCGAAGCGGACCGGCGGCAGATCCTCCTCGACGCGCAGCGTGACCGTTGCCCCGGCCGCCTCGAGCGCCGGCCGGAAGCGTTCGACGCACTCGCTGACGACGGTGCCGAGGTCGCCCGGCTCGGCCTCGACGACCGCGCCACTCCCCCTGCCCGGCGCCCCGCCTCGCTCGAGCCGCGTGTAGCCGAGCACGTTTGACACCACGCGTCCCAGCCGCTCCGCCTCGGCCGAGACCCGGCTCGCGTACTCCCCGGCCTTCGCGGGGTCGCCGAGCCCGTCGGCCAGGAGATCGCCGTAGAGCCGCAGCCCCGCCAGCGGCGTGCGCAGCTCGTGCGCCGCCGCCGCCGCGAAGCGCTGGCGCTGGTGCGACAGGCGCTCGGTCTGGCCGATCAGGCCGACCAGGCAGAGCCCGGCCAGGAGCGAGGCCGCCGACACCCCGGCGAACGTGCGCCGGAAACGCCCGATGACCGCGTTGCCCTGCTCGCGCGCCGCCTCGAGCGCCTCGCCGGCATTGATCGCCACCCGCCATGGAGCGCCCGGGATCGCCACCAGGGCGTCGGTCTCGATCTCCGGCTCGCCCGGCAGGAAGACCGCCGGATAGGCGGCGCCCTGCATCGACTCGTCGACCTTCTCGGCGCTGATCACGAAGCCCTGCGCGAAGCGTCCCGCCGGCGACACCACGCGCCGCACGGCGATCAGCGTCGGCTGCTCGCGGATCGGCACCGTGTGCCACTCGAACTCGCAGATCTGGTAACGCGTCGGCGTGCGCGGGGTCGATGTCGGCAGCGTCAGGGCGCCGGGTCGCCCGTCCTGGCGACCGCTCACCCGCCCATCGTCGTCGAGCGTCACTGCCCGGCACCCCTCCCCCCAGTTCTCGCACTGGTAGCCGGGCGGCTCGGTGCTGCAATCGAAGCCGAGCAGCGCCGGCAGGGGCTCGAGGCTGGCCAGGATGGCGCGCTGCAACGGCTCCCAGTCGCTCTCGGTCGCGGCCACGATCGGGCTCACCGGCAGGGTCGGCAGCGTCAGCCGCCCACCATCGTCGATCTGGAAGTGCGCGAGCACCAGCGGATCGCTCGGTCCCTGGGTCAGGGGCGACGGCGTTACCGACGCGCACTCACAGCTGCTGGTCGGATCGTGGAAGTGGGACTGGTAGTGATAGAACGGGCGACGCGCCTCGGTCTCGCCGAGTGCCGAGAGGTGCCCCTCGAGTCGGTTGGCCAGCCCGGCCGCCACCTCGTAGGCGCGCATGCGTACGTCGGCGACCAGCCGCCGTGCCTCCTCCTCGGCCGCATGCTCGCCGGAGGCGTACCAGGCCGCGCACGGCAGGATGATGGCGGGCAGCACGAGGAGCGCCGCCAACAGCGTGCGGCTGCCGCGGAGACGGCCGCGGGCCGGCCGTCGTCGCGATGCCTGGCCGGTCCGATTGCCTTCCGCCCCGCTCATGACTGGCCCCACGAGTAGCCGACTCCCTTCACGGTGACCACGATGCACGGCTGCGATGGCTCGCGCTCGATCTTCTGCCGCAGGTTGGCGATCGTCATGTCGACGGTTCGCGTCTGCAGGTCGCCCGGCGAGCCCCAGACGCGCTCGAGAAGCTCGCCCCGCGTCACCGCCCGCGCCCGGTGCTGGTGCAGCAGCCGGAGGATGCTCGCCTCGCGCGCGGTCAGCGTGATCGTCTCCCCGTCCCGCTCGGCGCGACAGCGCCCGAGGTCCAGGCGACAGCCATCGATCTCGATGGCCTCGGGCTGCTCGCGCCCGTTCTCGAGCCGGCGCGCGACGGCGCCGACCCGGGCGAGGAGCTCCCGCGCGCCGAAGGGCTTCGTCACGTAGTCATCGGCGCCGGCCCCGAGCCCGGTCACCTTCGAGTCCTCGGAGCCGCGGGCCGTCAGCATCAGGATGTAGAGCTCGGGGCGGCGCGCGCGCAACGCCTTGCAGACCTCGACTCCGTCCACCCCGGGCAGCATGAGGTCGAGCAACACCAGGTCGATCGACGGATCGACGCCGCACTCGATGGCGTCCCGTCCGTCGCCGACCGCCTCGACGAAGTGACCATCCCCCTTCAGGAGGTCGGTCAGCGCCCCGCGGAGTCCGGGTTCATCCTCGACGATCAGGATCTTCATGGCCGGTGTGGGTTCCTGGATCCGCGGGCGGCACGCCCGTGATCGCGCCCCGGGCGCGGTGAGCCCGCTGTGCACGCCAGGCCCGCGGTGCACGCCAGGTCCGCTGTGCACGCCAGGTCCGCGGCGGCGCGCGCCCAGGCCACGGCCTCGCAGGAGGCCCGCCACATCGTACCTACCATGATTGTCGTGCCTGGGGTCGCCAGCACGGTGTCAATCGCCGGTAAAACACACCCGGGACGCCCTCCATCCATGCGGGGATCCGGCCCCTGCCGGCGCGCATCAGGCCGCCGGGGCCACGAGCCTCCCCATGAAGAGGATCGTCCCCGTGGCCGGATGGCGGATCAGGAACACGAAGGGATGGTCGGCGCGGAAGACCACCGGCTCCGGCCTCACCGAGGTCGGCGCCATTCCGATACCCGTCGCGGCAGCCGCCTCGGTGCCCTCCTCGTTGACCTGGACGAAGGCCTTGTGCACGACGGCCTGGATCCGCAACCGCTCCTGGTCGGTGATGCCGGTGAAATCGGCCTCGTCGCTGAACGCGAGCGGCATGCCCATCGCCGCCAGCGTCTCGCCCAGCCTGAACTTGGAGGTCATCTCGAATCTCGGGAAGACGACCCGTACCTCGGCCACGCGGAGGCGGTCCAGCCACTCCTCGAGCCTGTCCGGGGCGAGACGCGCCTCGAGCTCCGGCAACCCGTCGTTCGCCTCCGGCAGGAGGACGGTCATCACCAGGTCATCCCCCATGTAGGGCAGCTCGAGGATCTGGAGGCCGTCGGCAGTGCAGTGAGCGAAGGCACCCGTCTGGGTCATGAGCGGCGCCGGCACCGTCGAGCCGTCCAGCAGGTGGAACGGCTGCTCGCGGGTCGCGTGCTCGGAGAACGTCGACCGCCAGCCGCCCTTGAAGTAGATGGCGTTGACCAGGACCATGCGCGTGCCACCGTCGATCACCCCTGGCGGCATGAGATCGCGGATCCGCTCCCGGGTCTGCTCCTCCACCCAGGCGTTGATCCTCGACCGGACCGCCTCCGGGGCCGAGCGAAAGTCGACGCGGACCGGGCCGGCGGCGTAGCGCTCCTGCATGGTGTGGAGGAACGGCGCCTCGAGCTCCAGGCCATCCTGGATCCACAGACCGTTGGCCTGCGAGAGCTCGACCTCGCCCGACTCCTGCGCCCGCCCGAGCGCGTCTTGCAGGGCACTCAGGGACGCGTGATGCGCAGCCTGGTCGGTGCCGAAGCCGAGCACCGCGGCCATCTGCTCCTCCGTCTCCCCGCGAGCGCCGGCGTAGACCATGCTGGCCGCCGACGTGATGCTGTAGGGCGACAGGAAGAGGTTGCCGTCCTGCCCGCGCAGCTGGTCGTACAGCTCGAATGCGAATGACGTCAGCCCCTCGGTCGCATCGAGCGCTTTACCGCCGTCATTAGCCCCCGCCCTCTGCGGTACCGGGAAGGCTGCGATCATCAGGATGCCGAGGCCTGCGATCCATGCCGCTCGTGCCACGTTCATCGGTTTCCTCCGAACGCCGAAACCGGCAGGACGCCGGCCCGCGTGGTGTCCGTCGGTCCCGGCTAGTCGGTCAGCTCCACCGACAGGTCGTAGACCACGTCATTGGACCAGACGCGCATCATGAACCGGCACGTCCCCGTGGTCGTGATGGTCGCCTGCACCATCGAGGGCTCGTCCGTCCCGTTGTAATAGGCGACCTGGGAACCCTGCGGATTCAGGATTCGCATCCGGCGATTGCCGGCATAGCCGCTGGAGGCCGTCACGGTCAACGTCTGCCCGGCGGCGACCTCGACGGCGTAGTAGTCGCGGTCGACGAAGCAACCGCGCAG
>JASFRE010000414.1:0-4362 GCA_050115055.1 Candidatus Eiseniibacteriota bacterium
AGAACCGCACAATCTCGTCGCAGGCCGCATCGACCGAGTCCATGATCTTGAACAGGTCGACGTCGTCGGGCGAGATCCGCCCGCCCCGCACCAACTGGGACTCGATCCACTCGAGCCAGGCGGGCCAGTAGGTGCCGCCCGGCACGTCCATGCACAGCACCGGCATCGGCTTCGACTTGCCGGTCTGGATCAAGGTCAGGGTCTCGAAGCCCTCGTCCATGGTCCCGAAGCCACCCGGGAACAGCACCAGCGCGTCGGTCTCCTTGACGAAGATCAGCTTGCGGGTGAAGAAGTACTTGAAATTGATGACCTTCGCATCGCCCTCGATGAACTCGTTGGAGGACTGCTCGAACGGCAGCCGGATCCCCAGCCCGAACGTATGCTCGCGACCGGCCCCGGCGTTGCCTGCCTCCATGATGCCCGGTCCAGCGCCGGTGATCGTCATGAAACCGCGGTCGGCGATCGCGCGCGCGAAGTCGTGCGCCAGCCGGTAGGTCGGATCGTCGCGCTCGACCCGGGCCGAGCCGAAGATCGACACCTTGCGCTCGCCGCGGTAGGGGCGAAACACGCGGAAGGCGTGGCGGATCTCCTTGAGCGCATGATTGATGATCTTGAGATCGCCGCGATCCGCGCCGTCACCGATCAGCTTGAAACCGGTGGTGACGATCTCCCGGATCAGCTCCGCGTCGGCACCGCTGAGATCGTCACCGTCACCTCCAGCCACCGTACGGGCTCCGGCCCTGGCCGGTGCCGTGGTGTCCGCGCCGGGCGCGAGGTCGATCCCGTCCCCCGGCGTCTCGCCGGGCCCGCCGCCGCCCGTCATGGTGGCCGTGCTTGCGAGCCGGCGGATCATCTCGCGGATCCGCGCGTCCGAGGCATCATCCAGGCTGTAGGTCATCGGTCGTCGTCCTCGTGGTGTCCACGGATTGAATTGCCGGTCATCGCCTCAGCGCTCCGGGGTCACCGTCCCGGTCGCCGCGTAGACGCCGTCGGCCACCGTCGCCACCGCCGCCGGCACCTGCTCACGACTGGCCAAGGCCGCGGCAGCCGCGTCCTCGATCTCGCGCAGCACCTCCGCCTCGATCGCCGCCAGCTCGGCGACGACCGCATCGCGCCCGCTGCCCGCGTCGAGGCGGTCGATCAAATCGTGCTCGTAGAGCGCCACCGGATCGCGTGCCCCCCAGTACCGGAAGTGCGCGGCCGGCAGGATGCGGCGCGCCTCGCCCTCGTCATGCGTCGCGTGCCCGCCCATGCGTCCCGTGGTCGCGACCACGATCGCCGGCCCCTCACCCGCGCGGCACCGCTCCACCGCCCGCGCCGTGGCGACGTGGACGTCGAGCACGTTGTTGCCGTGGCAGGTGATCGCGCCGTCCGCGACGTAGGCGCGCGCCAGCTCGGTCAGCGGCACGCGCGAGTGCGCCTCGAAGGCGGTCCCGAGCGCCACGCGATTGTCCTGCAGGATGACCACGAGCGGCAGCGAGCCGGCGGCGGCGAGCGACAGGCCCTCGTGGCACTCGCCGGTCCGTGCCGCCCCGTCCCCGACCCAGGTCAGCGCCACCCGCGGCTCGCCGCGCTGCCGGAAGGCGAGCGCGATCCCGGCACAGACCGGGGCCAGCGACCCCACCATGCTGATCGGCGCGATCACCCCGTGATCGAGATCTCCGGCGTGGAGATCACGGCCGCCGAGCGGCGTGTCCGCCGTGCCCAGATCGATACGCAGCAGGTCCGCCATCGCCATGCCCATCTCGTGACAGGCCCCGGCGTTGCGGATCATCGGGCCGACCACGTCGGCACCGCGGCCGCGCCGCAAGGCGTGCACGGCGCCGATCGTCACCGCCTCCTCCCCCGTGCCCAGCCAGGCCTTCGACAGGACACCCTGCATGACCCAGCGCTTCAGCTGGATGTCGCGCAGTCGGTTGCGGACGAGCCCGCGGTAGAGCTCGAGCAGCAGCGGGCGCGGCAACGCCGCCACCCGGTTGCGGCGCCACGCCTCGACCTCGAGCTGCGCCCGGTACTCGGCCACGACCTCCGGGCCGGCGGTCCAGTGCACGTACTCCGGGGGATCGAAGGCGGCGAACCGTTGCATCCGCGCAGTGTCCCACCGCGAGCGCGGCGCTGTCAACGCGACCCGCCTGCTGGCCACCGACCGCGCGGGACCGCCTTCGGACCGGCACGGGTCTCTGGTGCGCGGACCGGGCGCCATGCCGTCGCGGCCGGCGGCGGTGTCTGCTATCGTGCCGGCGCCGCGCCCCGTCTCGTCAGGTGAAGCGATGTGGATCCCCTGGGCCCTCACCTGTGCGTCGCTGAACGCCGTCACCAGCGCGCTCACCAAGCGCGCCGCCGAGCTCGGCGGTGCGGTGGCGGTCACCTTCTGGGTGTTCGTCCTGTCGGTACCGCTCGCCGCCGCGCTGCTGGCGATCGACGGCGTGCCACCAGTCGAGCCTGGATTCTGGCCGGCGCTGGCGATCGGGGTCACCGCCAACATCGCCGCCCTGACGCTTCGCAACCTCGGCCTCAAGCTGGCACCGCTGTCGGTCGCCGTGCCGCTGCTGTCATTCACGCCGGTCTTCCTGCTCGGCACCGAGGCGCTCGTCCTCGGTGATCTGCCCTCGGCGCGCGGCGTCGCCGGCGTGCTGGCGATCGTCGCCGGGGCCTACACCCTCAATCTGGATGCGGCGCGTGGCGGGGTGCTGCATCCGGTGCGCGTCGTCGTGCGCGATCGCGGTTGCCAGTGCATGCTCGCCGTCGCCTTCCTGTGGAGCCTGACCAGCGTCATCGACAAGTGGTGCGTCGTGCGAAGCTCGCCGGCCTTCTACCTGGCCACCTTTCACGCCGGCTTCGTGCTGGGCTACCTGCCGCTGGCCGCCGTCTGGCGACGCGGTGTCACGCTGCGCCGGCCGCGGCATTGGCGGCGCTACGCGCTGATCGCCCTGATCCACTTCGGTTCGATCCTGGCGCAGATGATCGCCATCCAGCTCGTACTGGTGAGCTACGTCATCGCCATCAAGCGCTCGGGAATGCTGCTCAGCGTGCTGATCGGCGCCGTCTACTTCGGCGAGCGCGGGGTCCGGCAGCGACTGGCCGGGGCGGCCTGCATGGCGGTCGGCGTGGCACTCATCCTGACCGCGTGAGGGTGCAGTGTCGCCCCGTCTCCGGTATCATGGCCAGCTATGGAGCCGCGCCGACGCAGAGCGGACCGGCGCCCCGCCCGGGTGCGCCTGATCCTCATCCTGCTGACCGGGTCCGCGCTCGGGCTGGCCGGCGGTTGCGAGGATCGCGGTGCGCCGGAGATGGCGCCGGCCGAGCTCGCGCATTTCGACTTCGAGCCCTTCCTGTTCGCTCCCGACGACCACTCGGTGAAGGACCATACCGTCGTCGTGCATGGCGCCAGCGGCGACGGCCCAGGCACCATTCACCTGTTCTACACGACCGGCACCGATAGCCTGGGACGCTGGCAGCCACCGGGCAACGAGATCCACTTCGGACACGCCACCTCGCCGGACTGGCGGCACTGGACCGTGCACGCACCGGTCGTCGACTGGTCACCGCAGCCGTGGGAGGAGCGCAACCGGTGGGCGCCGCACGTCGTGCGGGACCGCGACGGTGGCTACCGGATGTACTACACCGGGGTCAACCGTCACATCGCGCAGTCGATCGGCATGGCGACCAGCCGTGACCTCGTCGACTGGCGACCGGCCGGCGCGGCACCGGTCTTTCAGCCCGACACCACGTGGGCGCGATGGCGTCCCGACGGATGGAGCAACTGCCGCGATCCGTTCGTCCTCCGCCACGACGGCAGCTGGTGGATGGTGGTCACCGCGACCGCCCGCGACGGGCGCGAGGCGCTCGGTCTGGCCCACTCCGCCGATGGGCGGCGCTGGGAGGACCGCGGCCCGCTTCTCATCGGCGAGCGCGGCGAGCCGCTCGAGTCGCCGCAGCTCGTCAGGCTGGACGGTCGCTGGTTGCTGCTCTTCACCTCCGGGCTGTCCGGCGGCACCTGGCTGCTCGAGAGCACCGACCTCGAGGGCCCGTGGCGCTTCGATGCGCGCCGCCGCTGGCTGGAGGGGATCGCGCCGGAGGTCACGCAGGCCGGCGACGCGACGTGGATCACACGACATGCCACCTTCGACGGCGGGTCGCGGCGGCGCTTCGTCCTGCTCATCGATCGACTGCGACTGGACGCGACCGGTCCGGCGCTCGACCCACCGCTCCTGCCGGGCTGGACCGCACCCACCGGCGCGGCCTTCCTGGGCCAGCCGATCCTCGGCGACAACCCGCGCTGGCGCGGCGAGGCCGGCGTCGAGCCCGGTGGCGTCGGCTGGATCGGGACCGCGGAGGGCTTCGCGCGGCCGCCGGACCCGC
>JASFRE010000415.1:0-4359 GCA_050115055.1 Candidatus Eiseniibacteriota bacterium
CCGAGCCGGCGCTCGGCGTCCACCTGGCGCTCGCTCACATCGACCGGCTCGGGCGACCGGGTCTCGATCTGGCCGCCTCGGCGGTCACCGTCAGCCGTGCCGTCCGCCTCCTCGATCAGGTGCTGCGCGACGCCCCGGGCCACTGGGCGGCGCTCTACGCACGCGGCCTCTGCAAGCTCCTGTGGCCCTCGAAGACCCGGCGGGCCCGCGACGCGACCGTCGATCTCGAGCGGTGCCTGCACAACCTGGAGGCATCGCGAGAGGCGCTCGCCACCTGGCCGGTTCACCTGCTTCTCGGTGACGCCGAGGTCAAGCAGCGGCGCTACGCTCTTGCCCGTCAGCACTACGAGTGGGTGCTCGCCGCCACCGGTCGCCGCCCGGAGCTGACCGCCCGGCTCGACCTAAACGGTGCCGCACTGCTCGATCACGTCGAGTCGCTCCACTCCCTGACGCAACCGGTCGACACCGACCTCGCGCCGTTCTGGACGGCGACCGCTCCCGGCGAGCCCTGATCGAACGATGACGGCACCCGCGACAGCGCTTCCGCAGCTCGCGACCACCCACGCCGCGCTCCGCCCGCGCGATCTGCTCGTCATCCTCCTCGTCGCCGCCGCCATCCGCCTGTTCTATCTGCTGGAGATCGTGCACAGCCCGTTCTTCACCGTGCCGCTGATCGATGCCCAGACCTACGACGCCATGGCGCGGCAGCTCGCCGCCGGCGACTGGACCGGTGCGGCACGCCCCTTCTGGCAGCCGCCGCTCTACCCGTACTGGCTGGGCATGCTCTACAGCCTCGGGGCCGGAGCGCTGGCGGTGCGCCTGATCCAGATGGCAATCGGCTGCGCCACCGTGCTGCTGATCGCGCAGCTCGGGGCCTGGCTCGGTGGTCGCCGCGTCGGACTGCTGGCCGGTCTCGGCGCGGCGCTGTACGGTCCATGCCTCTTCTTCGAGGGCCGCCTCCTGCCGCCGGTCCTCATCCTCGCCCTCAACACCCTCGGCCTGTGGCTCGTCGTCCGCCGCCCCGGTCTGGCGGGAAGCACCGCGTCCGGCCTCGCCTTCGGCCTCGCGACGATCGCCCGCCCCGACGCCGCCGTCGTCGCGCTGGCCCTCGCCGGCGGCCGGCTGCTCGTGGAGCGGCGCCGCGCGTGGCGTCCCGTGCTCTGTTTCCTGATCGCCCTGGCGGTGCCGGTGGCGCTGGTCACGATTCGCAATCACCGGGTCGGACACGACACGGTGCTGGTCAGTGCCAACGGTGGTCTCAACTTCTACCTGGGCAACAACCCGCGGGCCGACGCCACCATCGCGCTGCGTCCGGGGCGCGAGTGGCGGCACCTGGTCGAGAGCCCGCACCGGCAGGCGGGGCTGACCCGTCCCTCCGAGCGCTCACGTTGGTTCTACGCTCGGGCGCTCGCCTGGATGCGCGACGAACCGCTGGCGGCGGCCGCCAACCTGGGCCGCAAGGTGCTGCGCTACGCCGGCGCCGTGGAGATTCGCCGCAACGAGGACCTGTACACCGCCCGCGAGGAGTCGACGGTGCTCTCGCTGCTGCTCTGGCGAGTGGGGAGCTTCGCCGTCCCGTTCGGCATCGTGCTGCCGCTGGCGGTGGTCGGCGGCCTCCTCGGCTGGCCGGAACGCCGGCGGCTGTGGCCGCTCTACGTCTACCTCGCCGCCTACGTGCTGGTCGTCGTGCTCTTCTTCGTGACGGCGCGCTACCGGCTGCCGGCGGTGCCGGTGCTCCTCGGCTTCGCCGCCCTGACCGTCGACCGCCTGCCGCGGCTGCGCGCCGCGGCGCCGCGCCGGCTCCTCAGGCTCGCGCTGCTCGCCCTCGCGGTCGGCGTCATCGCCAACCTCGGACTCGCGGCGCCGCGCATCGATACGGCCGGCGAGGCCTGGCGCCTGCGTGCCATCGCCGACTACGAGCGCGGCGATCTGGCGGCGGCGATCGAGGCCCAGACGCGCGCCGTCGAGCGGCGCCCGCAGCTGGCCGAGCTGCACTACGACCTCGGGGTCTACCGGGCGGCGGCCGGTGACCCCACCGGCGCCATCGACGCCTACCGGCGGGCCCTCGAGCTCGACCCGGACTACGCCGAGGCGATGGTCAACCTCGGCCGGCTGCTCGCTCGACAGGACTCGGTCGCCACCGCCGTGCGTCTGCTCGTCACGGCCGCGGCGATCGCGCCGGGCCTGCCGGCAGCGCAGATCGCCATCGCCGGTGCCTTTCTGCACAACGGGCGGGTCGACAGCGCGCTCGCGCACTACGACCGCGCCATCCAGCTGGACCCGGCGCTGCCGGAGAGCTGGCAGGGTCGCGGCGCCGCCCTCATCGAGGGCGGCCGCCCCGCGGAGGCGATCGAGGCGCTGCGACACGCCCTGGACCTCGGCGGCGAGGACGCGGCGACCCTGGCGACCCTCGGACGGGCACTCAAGAACACCGACCGCCTCCCGGAGGCGCTCGTCACCCTGCGCCGCGCGCTGGAGCTCGAGCGCAATCCGCGGACGCTGGTGACGCTCGGGCAGGTCTACCGCGACCTCGATCGGCTCGCCGAGGCGCGCGATGCCTATCGCGAGGCGCTCCGTCTCGATCCGAACCTCGTGCAGGCACACATCAACATCGCCGACGTCTACGTGCGCCAGGGTCTCTACGACATGGCGCGCGCGGCGCTGGAGGTGGCGCTGCGTCTCGAGCCGCGCAACACGACGGCGCTCTTCAACCAGGCGATCGTCGAGTCCCGCCTCGGCGATACCGAGCGTGCCCGATGGTTCCTCCGCCGGGTGCTGGAGCTGGATCCCGACCACGCGCCGGCGAAGCACGCCCTGGAGGTGATCGACGGCGACGCCGCGCACTGAGCTGGCCGCCCCGACCGGGCGGTGGGGTCCGCAAGCTCGTTCTCGTGCGCTCGGAACAGCGGCTCCCGGGGTGGAGCGGGGCGGTCACGGCGCGGGGCGATCGCGGTACTGCTCGGGCAGGACATAGAGGTAGACATCGCCGTCGAGGATGAAGAGCAGGAGCTCACCGTCCGGATGCCAGCGCAGGAAACGTAGCTCCTGCCCGGGGCCGAAGCTCAGGAGCTCGCGATTGGGTTCCGGCTCGGCGCCCGGCACGGTCACGAAGATGGCGTCGCGAAACGTCCCGGTGCGCAGGGTCGTCTTGTAGGCGATGTAGCGCCCGCCCGGCGACCAGGTCGGGTAATTGTCATCGGTGCCGTCCTGCGTCGCTCCCGACGGCGAGCTGTCCGGATCGGTGACGACATCGGCGAAGTACTCCGGATGCCGCGTGTCCCAGACGTGGATCCGGCGTCCGTTGCCTCCCTGCGTGGAGGAGAACGCCACCAGGCTGTCGCCCGGCGAGAAGCGGGGATACTCGACGCCGGCGTACCCCTGGAGCCAGTCGCCACCCCCCGTGCCGGTGCTGTTGAACCAGCTCAGCCCGTCGCGGCCCTGGGTCACGTAGACCACCTTCGAGCCGTCCCGCGAGAAGGACGGCATGCGACCGCTGACCACCTCGTCTCGCTCGCCGCCGCGTGCCGCCTTGAGATCGAGACGCACGGCGCTGTCGTTGCGCTCGCGGGCCTGGAAGACCACCTGCGCCCCGGCCGGCGACCAGTCGAGGTCCTCGATGATGAGGTCCGGCTCCGACCAGCCGTCGCCGGTCGCAGGGAAGCACTCGGCGTCGTCGCAGCGGCTCTTGACCGGAGCCTCGTAGAACGCGTGGGTCCGACCGGACAGCCGCTGGCTATCGAAGGCGATGAAGGCGAAGCGATGATCCGGCACGCGGCCGGTCAGCGGATCGCGCTCGGTCCAGCTCACGGCCAGGGTCCGGAATCGCGTGCTCCCCTCGAGCAGCGTCACCGAGCCGGGCTCACGACCGCTGCCGTCGGCGCCGGTCGGGGATGACCCCTCGCAGCCGACCAGGAACGTCAACGCGACCGCGACCAGCAGCGCCGCGCACGGCGCCGGCACGACCCATGCATCGCGTCCCACGACCACGGTGCTCCTCCCCGTCACATGGCGCGGCGATACTCGCCACCGACATCGAACAGCGTGCGCGTGATCTGGCCGAGGCTGGCGACGCGCACCGTCTCGAGCAGCTCCTCGAAGATGTTGCCGCGTTCCGCGGCCACGCGCCGCAGCCGCTCGAGCGCCGCCCCGGACTCGCCGGCGTGACGCTCCTGGAAGGCACGCAGGCGGGCGATCTGATCGTCCTTCTCCTCACGCGTGGCCCGCGTCAGCTGGCTCACCTGAGAGTCGCTGGACGGCTCCGGGTTGACGAAGGTATTGACGCCGACGATGGGCAGCTCGCCGGTGTGCTTCATGCGCTCGTAGTGGAGCGATTCCTCCTGGATCTTCGACCGCTGGTAC
>JASFRE010000416.1:0-4358 GCA_050115055.1 Candidatus Eiseniibacteriota bacterium
GACCAGCTTCTTCGCGGAGGTGTAGCCCGGAGCGTCGAGCTGGTAGAAGAACACGCCCGAGCCGACCCGCTGGCCAGCATCGTTCATGCCATCCCACGTCACCTCGTACGCCTCCGGCGACGACTCGACGACGCCGTCGATCAGGGTCCTGACCAGGCGCCCGCTGACGTCGAAGATCCTCAGGCTCACGTGACCCTTGTGGGCCAGCGAGTAGGTGATCCTCGCGCTCGGGTTGGCCGGGTTCGGACGGGCGCCGATCAGCTGCGTGCGCAGCGCCGGCGACTCCTGATTCGGCACGCCGATCGGGGAGCCGAACGGACGATTGGCCCAGGCGGTCATGTCGGAGATCATGTCCGCCGCGTCGCCCGAGACCGTCCAGTCGAAGAACCCGCACTCGTCGACGCAGTTCAGGTCGAAGACGCGTGCGAAGCTGACGCCCATCAGCAGCGAGCGACGGCAGTTATTGGTGCCGGCCGCCTTGCGGATGATCGCCGCCCAGTTCGGCATGTTCACGTCGTCGGCGCAGTTGACCGGGTCGGTGCCGTTCTCCTGCGAGTCGACGTAGTTGGCGACCGTCTCGCCACCATTGATCGGGGCGAGGATGTCGGCCGGCAGGTCCTCGGGGCAACCGGTGCCCCAGACCTCGCCGTCGAAGTTCGGCGCCACCGCGGTACCGGTGATGCGCGCACAGCGACGTAGGTCACCCGACAGGTTCTCGTAGTCGAAGTCGATGACGTCGACACCGAGATTGTCGAGGAACGCCGGGCCGTGGGTCGTGTTGTTGTCGATGTCGGACGCCCAGCCGTAGCCGTCCATGACCAGCAGCCGCTCCTCACCGGTCACCGAGCAGCCGGTGATCCAGTTCTCGAGCTTCTGCAGGGCGATGGCCGGGTGACCGCCGAAGATCGACACGGTCAGCTGGTCGTCGAGCGTGTTGGCGTCCAGTGCGTCCGCGAAGTACCAGACGCAGCTGTACGGATCCAGCTGGGCCTCGGTGGCACCACCGACCGGCGGCCGCGGCTGCTGGGTCGGACGGTCCTCACGACGACCGATGCCGTTGTAGTTGCACGTGAAGTTCGTGCCGACGACATCGTAGTAGTCGTAGTCGAGCTGGAAGCCGTCGAGGAACGCCTTCATGCGCTGGTTGGCGCTGGCGCTCGGCGTGTCGGAGATGACCAGGATGTCATTGACACGGTCGTTCGGATCGAGCGGGTCACAGCCACCACCCTGGGCCGGTGCAACCAGCTCGGGCAGGGTCTCGAACTCGCGCCACAGCGCCGCGTAGTTGGCGGCGGTGTCGACCCGAGCACCATTGGCGCCCGTCGGGCTCGTTCCGAGGACATCCCCGGACACGAGCGACCGCAGCTCCATGAAGTAGAAGACCTGGGTACCGGCCGAGAAGACGCCATCCGGCAGGATGTCGTCACAGGGCTCGACCCCGGTCATCTCGCCGCCCCAGCTGGTGCCGTTGTTGGCCTCGCTGGGGTGGTAGCAGGTCATGTAGGTGCCCGGCGTCGGCGTGCCGCTACCCTGCGAGCCGCCGATGTCCATCCGCGCCTCGTGCCACTCGAGCGGCGGGTACTCCGTGAAGAACGGATGCGCCACGTTCTGGCACGGACCCGGCACGACCTTCCACCGCAGGTACATGGCGGCGTTCTGCGCACCGGTCTCGACGAAGGCGGTGTCCGCACGCACGTGACGCAGCGGGATCTCGATCCCCAGCTGGCACGGGAAGGACGCCGAGCCGTCGGAGCGCGAGGTCAGCGGGCTCATGCCCTGGTGCGTCTGCTCGGCCAGCGGGAAGTTGTCCGAGTAACGCGACAGGGTCGGGCTGTTGATCGCCACACCCTCGGGGTTGTAGACCTGGAAATCCATGTTGTCGTAGAACGGCGCGCCGTTGTCCTGGATGTCGCAGGTGCCCTCGGAACGGCACTGCGAGAAGGCTCCGGCGAACACCACGACCGAGTCGGCCTCGGCCGGCAGGTTGGCCGAGACGTCGTCCTGGAAGTCCTGGACACACGCCGGGCCGACACCCATCGACCAGAAGTCGCAGGTGGCCGTCGTCGTCCGCGACCAGTTGAAGGTCTGGCCCGCGCCCGGATCACCGGCCGGCGGGGTGTACGGACAGGCGTTCGAGTTGAACGGCGAGTAGATGTAGCAGATCGTCGGGCCGGTCTCGAAGAGGCCGGCGCCACCATCGAGGTAGACGTCGAAGTCGACGATGCGGCCTTCCCAGCCGTCGATGTCCGGGTTCTCCGGACCGCCGATCGAGAACGGCGGCGACACCAGGTAGGAGTCCTGGAAGGAGTCACCGAGGTTGCAGTCGTCCTTGTCGGCGAAGATCAGCAGGTTCCCCTCGAGCCCGCAGGCCTCGGGGCAGGGCAGGACGATCGGGCAGAGCAGGTCGTCGACCGAGACGATGCGCCCGGCCGCCAGATTCGAATCCAGGGTCACGTCGAAGTCGAAGCCCTCGAAGCGCATCGGCTGCCAGCCACCGTAGCCCGACTCGAAGTCGGTGAAGTCCTGCGGGACCGAGTTGACGAGCAGCGAGATGTCGTCGAGCTGCCAGACGTAGAAGAACAGGCCGCCGTCGCCCTCGTCCGAGAAGAACGCGTCCGACTGGAAGCGGAAGCGGACGTAGAGGTCGGCCGTGCCGCCCGGCCAGCTGGTCAGCTGGACGGTCTCGGTGCCGCCCGCGGCGCCCGGCAGCGGACCGTTCTTGTCGCCGCCGTTGAAGATGCCGTTCGGGTTCTCGGCGGTGCCGACCTGCTCCCAGAACAGACCGTCGAAGGAGACCTCGACCCAGGCGGTGTCGAAGCCGGCCTCGACCGCGTAGCGGTGATAGAACGTGATGTCGACCGGGGCGCCGGTACCGGCGGTGACCGAGTACTGCTTCATGATCCCCTGTGACCAACCATCACCGTGACCGGCCGTCTGGTCCCAACCACAGTTCTCCGGGTTGAGATACAGGTTCGTGCCGATCCAGACCGACCAGTTGGATCCGTTCAGGGGATCCGGACCATCATCGACACCGTCGTTGGCATGGACCGACGCACGGTGCGCGTAGGCGCCACCGTCGTTGTCGAAGTCGTAGTTGCCGCTGGTGTCGAAGTGGCCGGCGCCGGACGGCGACGGGCCGCTGCGCGTGGTGCGGTCCATGGCCACCCAGCCGTCCATGTACTGGTTGCCGACCGGATCGCCATCCGGGAAGAAGATCGGCGTCGCGCCGCTATCCGCTTCCCAGTCCCATATGCCGCCACGGATGACCGCGCCGTTGCCGAGCCCGGAGCCACCGAAGCTCACGGTGTCCTGCTGGGCATTGAACGGCGACCCCAGGTCGTACTGGAGCAGGCTATCCCACTCCTCGTCGGCACCCGGAGTCTCGATCATCGGATTCTTGGCATATGAGGAAGCAGCCAGGCCAAGGACCAGGATCCCTGCCAGGATCAGCGAATTCCTCATTTCGAAACCTCCATCGTCACGGAACGAGCCTCGGGGATCTCCATTCGGTTGATCCCGAGCTGCGAATCGAGCGCCTGATCGGCCGGTTCGTGCCTGGGTGCCGACCCTTCAGGCCGGGGCCGTCGATCCGACCCCCGAACATGCGAACAACAACCTGCCCCGCAGCACGCACCCCGCCCGGGCGCACCCGGCCGGCTCACGACTCCGGAACTGGACCCTCGCGTCACCCGGATCCCGCGGCGGACAATCGACCTCCCCGCACGGTCCCGACGCGACACGTCAAAGCGCACCGGCGCCGACCCTCGGGGTGCACGACCCCGGCGGCGATCGCCGGCGGCGACGGCGAGGGGGGCGGATCCACCAGACCTCCACGACACGCCTTGAGCTGCAGATCGTCCAAGCTGTCCTTACGTGCCGCGTCGATCAAGCTTCACGCATCGAACGACGTCAGTGGGGACGACTCCAAACCTGGCTCAGTCGCGAGTGGGACGAAGCAGAAGACTGGTACAGCCGACGGCACAGGGGAAACGCACAGCCGCAGGCACGACGCTGCACAGTTCGCTTGACCCCAGCTTCTACCCGCGCCGGCACTATAGCACAGCGCCGAAACGAGTGTCAATATCATTGCCGGACAGTCAGTTAGCTGGTTCCAGGGTATCCAGCCCCGGCGCCGTCCGGCGGGCCGCGGGCCGATCGGGGGGAAATTGACCGGCCGCTTCGCCATCTGCTAGCCTGGCGCGGCCGCACCGCGGGCCCCGCGGCCCCGGGCCAGCTCGGCGCCGCCTCGGGGCCGGCCAGCGCCGGCGGCCTCCTGGCCGCTCGGGCCACGCCGCGCTCCCCCCGGCGCCGCGCGAACCAGCGGCACCTCCGATGTGTACGCAACCCACGACTGACCA
>JASFRE010000417.1:0-4334 GCA_050115055.1 Candidatus Eiseniibacteriota bacterium
CCCGCCGCGAACGGGTTGGGGGCGGCGTCGAGTCGCGCCAGACGCGTCCCGACCACGCCGCGTCGCCCGCCATCCGGGCCCTCCGCCAGTCCGACCGTGCCGCCGCCGTCCAGATCCAGGGCCGGGTCGCCGTAGAGGTTGAAGTTGTAGAGGTTCATGTACTCGTAGACGCGGTCCCAGCCGTACGCGGTGTGGGCGTCGAACTTGCCGCGGTAGAGCGCGTCGCCGACGCGCGCCTCCTCGACGACCAGGTGGCGGTTGAAGTCGTAGCAGATCTGCTCGGTGCCGCCCCCATCGTGCTTCCAGTCGCCGGACACGGCGGCCGGCCGCGACGCGCTGACGATGCCGGCCGACGTCCCCCAGCCGGGCAGGGTCAGGAGATCGATCCCGAGGTTGCCGTAGGGGTTCGGCTCCGGGTAGCCGACGTTGCAGGAGATCGCGAACACGATCGACGGGTGGTCCTCGTCGAGATGGGCGGCACCGGGACCGATGAAGCGCCGGCTCTCGAGCTCGCCCATCGACGACTCGGGCACGCCATCGCCGTCATCCCAGACCCAGAGCGTGCGGTAGGCGCCGTCGGGCCAGCCGTGCCCCGACCAGTTGACGATGGCGTGCGCACCGTCACCCCACGCGGTCGTGAAGCTCGACTCCGAGATCGGCGGCCAGTCGAAGGGCGAGGTCACGAGCCCCTCGCGCTCGGTGAGGTGGGTGATCGTGCGGCCCGCCATGAGGCCGGTCTCCAGCGAGTCGAGCAGGGTCGAGCCGTCGACGAACGGATAGCCGCTGTGATTCTGGTTGGCGAAGAAGAGGATCGAGCCGGCATGCAGGACATGGTGCTTCCAGACGCCGGTGTCCTGCTCGAAGGCGATGAGCTTCTGGAGCGTGTGAATGATGCGCGTGGTCTCGTTGACCGGGATGCGGCCGACGGCGACCTCGGCCAGGAAGTCGGGCTGGTCCTCGCCGTACTCGCCGGGGTAGCCGTCGCCGTCGGAGTCCCAGGAGAGTTCGTCGGGCAGCGACAGGTCGGCGTAGTAGGCGTCGGTCGGCGTGCCGGGCGCCACGAGCCCTGGGTTGCCCGGGTTGTAGACGTGGATTTCCGGGTCCGGGAAGCAGATCCGCATCGGCACCGTGGCGTAATCGCCGACCATGAGCACGTAGCGGATGCCCCAGCTCGCTTGATAGGCGCGCAGAAACTCGCGGATGCGCTGTGCGAGCTGGGGACGGGGCTGATCGGCGATCTCCGGATCGGTGGTGAGCACGGTGCGGACCGAGTAGCCGCACGACGCCTTCCAGGCCTCGAAGCCGGAGACGGAAAGCGCCCCGCGCAGGTCCGTGGTGGTGATGATCACGTAGTCGAAGCGCTCGTCGAGGGCGGTGTCCGGGGCGTCGAGCGCCGCGTAGAGCGGGGCGACGGTCGCGTGGTTCGCGAAGAGCCGCGCGGCACGGGAGTCACCGGTCGGGTCGGCCAGCAGCCGATCGAGCCTCTGCGCCTCGCGCCCGGACGTGGCGATCGGCTCGCACCGGATCGCCACCCGGACGGCGGCGTGATGCTCGAGCCGACCCGAGCGCGGATGGTAGGTGACTGGGCAGAAGGCGATCGAGGCGTACGAGATCCGGTGCAGCATGCCTCGGCCGGCGAGCCAGACCGGCGACTCGGGGAAGGCACGGTCGGAGCCGTAGGCGGCATCATGCTCGGCCTGCCACTCGCGCGCGAGGCGCTGCATGGCGTCGTCGTGGTCGGGGATCCCCGGCAGGATGGCGATCGGCGGCGCGGGGGTGATGTCGAACGTGCCGGGCAAGGTCACGGTGCGCGCCTCGAGGAGCTCGACCGAGGTCGCGAGCAGGCCGGGGGGCAGGGCGACGAGGACCTGCCGCACGGGTAGCCGTGGCCGTCCCGGCACCGCGAGCGCGTCGAACCCGTCGATCGACAGGCGCTGGCCGTCGGCCGTGTCGACGATCTCGGGGGGTGGCGCCTCGAGGGTCACCAGGACGCGGTCGCCGTCGATCGCGCAGGCCGAGAGGGGCGCGGTCGCGGAGGCGGTGCCGCCCGGCAGCACCAGGGCTGCAGCGACCCATACGGCACAGACCGGGCCGGGGCGTCGGGAGAATCGCGGACGGCTCATCGGGGGCTCCTCATCGCGATGTCGCAACCCGGCGAGCCCCGCTCGTGGGGATCGAGGGCGGTAGCAGGCCGGAGTCGTGGCGGGTTCGATATCGCAAGTCTAGCACCGTCCGATCGGGGCATGCCGCCGGGTGCAGCGGTGGCGCCGCGGGGTGGGGATGCGCGCGCCGCGCCAGCCGTCGGACGGTCCCGGAGACGGGCTGCAATCTGAATTGCAGGAACGGCATCACCGCGGTGCGATTGCTGGTACGATGCCGCCATGTCCGCGACGCCACCCACCCCGGCACCGAGCGCCGCCCCGGCACACGCCCCCGAGGCGCTGCGCCGCAGCCTCCGCATCGTCGATGTCGCCGCCATCGGTCTCAACGGCGTCATCGGCACCGGCATCTTCTTCCTGCCCGGCAAGGTGGACGCGGCCCTCGGGCCGGCCGCGGCGATCACCTTCGTCATCGCCGCGCTGCTCTGCACGCTGCTGGCGCTGTGCTTCGCCGAGGTCGGCAGCCGCTTCAGCGGCACCGGCGGGCCGATCCTCTACAGCCGCGAGGCGTTCGGCGAGCACGTCGGCTTCCTGGTCGGGTGGGTGACCTGGGTGGTTCGGGTGACGGTCTGGGGGGCCCTCGCCAACGGGCTGGTCGCCGCCATCGAGGCGCTGCTCCCGGGAGCTGCCGACTTCCGGGTGCCGATCATCACCGGACTGATCGGCCTCCTCACGGCCGCCAACGCGATCGGCGTCTCCATGGGGGCACGCGTCACCAACCTGTTCACCGTCGCCAAGCTCGTACCGATCCTCGCCTTCATCGGGATCGGCGTCTTCCACGTGCAGGGCGAGCTCTACACGCCGTTCGCGCCGCACGGCCTCGGCGCCCTGGCCCCGGCGACGCTCATGATCCTCTACGCCTTCGTCGGCTTCGAGGTGCTGACCATCCCGGCCGGCGAGATGCGCGATCCGCGGCGCAGCGTGCCGCGCGCGCTGCTGCTGGTGATGGCCATCGTCACCGTCGTCTATCTGCTGATCTGGGCGGTCTGCACCGGCACCCTGCCGGCGCTGGCCGGGGCCGACAATCCGGTGGCCGACGCCGCCGCACGCTTCCTCGGACCGCGCGGCGGCGCGGTGATCGCCTTCGGGATCTTCCTGTCGGTGTTCGGGATCAACGCGACCTCCGCCCTGGTGGCACCGCGCTGCCTGTACGTGCTCGCCCACGATGGCTACCTGCCGCGCGCCCTGGCCTGGGTGCACCCGACGACGCGCACGCCGCTGGTGGCGATCCTGGTGACCGCGGCCGTGACGCTGGTGATCGCGCTGTCCGGCAGCTTCATCGAGCTGGCGGTGATCTCGGTGGTCGCCCGCTTCGCGCAGTACATTCCGACCTGCGCGGCGGTGCTGGTCTTCCGGGCGCGGCACCGCGGCGAGGAGCGGCCGGTCTTCCGGGTGCGCGGCGGGCCGCTGGTGCCGGTGCTCGCCATCGGGCTGTGCGTCTGGCTGCTGGCGCAGGCCGAGCCGGCGCGTCTCCTGTGGGGTCTCGTGGGACTGGCCTCGGGGCTCCTGATCCACGTGCCGATGCGGCTGGCGCGGCGGGCCGGGAACGACTGAGCGGCAGAGTGGCCCGCGGCCGGAACGAGAGAGGGGCGACCCGACGATCGCCCCTCACCCCGTTCATGCACCGTCATGCCGGCCAGCGTGACCGGCACGGCGGACGTGGCTGCCGCGCCGGTCACTTGACCGGCACCGCCGTCTACTTGACCAGCACCATCGCTCGCTGCGTCGCCAGCCCCGGCGCCTCGATGCGGTAGTAGTAGGTCCCGCTCGCCACCGGCCGGCCCTGCGCGTCGCGGCCATTCCACGTCGCGACGTACGAGCCGGCGAGTCGCTGCTCGTCGACCAGCTCGCGGACCAGCCGCCCGGCCACGTCGTAGACCGCGAGCCGCACACGCCCCGGCGCGGCGGTCGCGAACGGGATCTGCGTGCTCGGATTGAACGGGTTCGGGCGGTTCTGGTCCAGAGACACGATCACGCCGGGCGTGCCCTCGGCCCCCGGCACGCCGGTCGACGACGCGAACCACTGGATGATGCGCGCGACGATCTCGTCCTGGGTGGCGGCATCGGTGATGCCCTCGAAGCCGTGCGCCATGTAGACCGTCCTCGATGCGCCGCCGTCGTAACGGATGACGCCCTTGCGCGTCACGTTATAGCTGAAGGAGACCTCGCCCCCGT
>JASFRE010000418.1:0-4322 GCA_050115055.1 Candidatus Eiseniibacteriota bacterium
CGTGCCCTCGATGGCGGGAAGCGCCCCGAGCGACGACAGGCGGAGCACCGGTGGCGGCGCCGCCGCGGCCGGATCGACGACCGCGAACGTGCCGAGCCGCAAGGTCGACGCCTCGAGTCGCGTCGCCGCCGCACGGGTCGCCAGCCCCTGCCAGCCCTGGCCAGTCCAGCGCGCGATCACCCCGTCGCCGGCCGGTAGCCGGACAATGGCCGGTTCGCGCAGCTCCACGTCGCCCGGACCGAAGGTGGTGACCGACGCCGCGATCGACGTCGTACCCGAGCCCATCGTCGCACCGCCCGGGAAGTCGCTGCCGGGCTGCGCGCTGAGCAGCGCACTCGCCGTCAACGCTCCGGAGGGGAGCTCGAGCTCGGCGCCGTCGAGGGCCAGGAGACCGCCGGCGCCACCGACCCACGTCGCCTCGAAGCGCAGCGTGTCGCTCGCCGCGGTGACGCCGCGCGCCGCGGTGCCCGAGACGATGACGCGACCGCTGCCGCTCCCGACGAGAGTCACCCCGTCGGCCACGAACACGGTGCCGAGGCCATCGACGGCCGTGAACGTGAGAGCCTCGCTCTGACCATCATGCTCGACGACACCACCCAGCGATGACGCGTTGATCGCCTCCGCGGCAACGACGTAGATGTCGACCCGCTCGGAGAGCGACGGCTCGTGCAGCAGTCCGATCGCGAACTCGGGCGGCGGACCGTCCGGGTACTGGACCTCGAGCCGCAGCATGAGGTCCGCATCGGCCAGCCCGACGTCATCGAAGGCGCTCCAGCTTCCCGCCTCGAGCAGCCACGAGTTGCCTGCGTAGGGTGCCTCCACGTCGAGTCCGATCGCCAGCGTGTCGGTGGATCCGCCCGGCAGCACGAGTCCGGCGAAGCGGCTGTCACTGGTCGCCTCGAGCCCCGCGCTGCGCAGGTCGACCTCGACCCAGCTCTGACCGCTGGGCGTCTGCACCGGGATCGGGCTGATGAGCGCCTCGCCGGGGCCTCCGGCGGGGCCGGACGCATCCCAGACCTGGACCTCGAATGCCGCCGGCAGGCCACTCAGGAAGCGCAGTCCGCGCGGTGTCGCCTCGCCGCCGTCGAACGTGAAGCGAACCGCGACACCGCGGTCCCAGGCGGCCGGCGGCAGCAGACCGATCATCTCGGCGGTGCCGTCGTCGTAGGCGATCTCTTCGATGTTGGCCGACAACGCACCCGCCTCGTAGGCGTAGACGGCACCGAAGACACCGGTCGTGAAGGCGACGAGGAGCGCCTCCTCGGCGTCGGCCACGACATCCGTGGCGCGCCACAACGTACCGAGCGACAGCTCCTCGACCGCGGCGAGCTCTCCGGCCGGGGTCAGAACGACGGCCCGTGCGCGCAAGCCGACGCCCTCGACCGGGTCCACCACGAGGGTGGGATCGAGCCCGCGCAGCCGGACGACATCGGCGGCACGATGCTCGACGCTCGCCTGGGCGCTGGCCGGGAAGGCCGAGTGCGTGGCGCTCGGGTCGACGGTGCCACTCCAGGCGCGGTAGCCGTAGCGCGGGTCCCCGGCCGGTGCGTTGACCGCATTGGCCACGAACCAGTCGGCCATCAGTGTTGCCAGGTCACGCCCGTCCCCGGCGGTTGCCAGTCCCAGCTCGATGCCGGTCACCCCGTTGGCCGGCTCCGCGAAGATCGCGTGCACCGCGCCCAGCCCCAGCTGCTCGTAGAGATAGAGGCTCCAGAGAGCCACCCGCCCGTAGTCGGCCTCGATGTTGGACCAGGCATCCAGGGAGACGTCGGCGTCGGTCGTGAAGCCGCTCGGTGTCCGCAGCCCGTAGCCGCACAGGAAGCTCGACAGCTCGCTCAGCGCCTCGTTCATGAACGGCGTGCTCGAGCCCTCGTCGGGATCGGCGGCGTAGTGCACGAGGTGCTGGTACTCGTGCGCCACGGTGCCGAGCACGGCCTCCCCCGCCGCGTTCGCCGGGTTGCAATCGATGTACAGGAGATCCCGCCGATTCGAGCCGTAGCCTGACGTCTGATCGTGACTGGTGTAGTAGCCCGCGACGTAGGCCCCGGTCCCCATGAACGCGTCCCGGATGTCGAGTACCAGGATGTGCACCTTGCCATCCTGGTCGATGTCGGTCGGCGGCCCGTAGACCTGCTCGACGATCTCGCTGATGCCCCGCCCCGGATCGAGCGAGCCCGCCGGGGTCTCGGTGTCGAAGGCGGCGAGGACGGCGTCGACCGCGGCCTGGTCGACGCGATCCCCCCACTCGGCGTCCTCGACGTAGACCAGGGTGTGTGCGGACTCGCCGCGCAGCGTGGCCTGGACGGTGATGAACTGCTGGGTCGCCAGGTCGATGGTGAAGAAGGCGGTGGTGCTGGCCCCGCGGACGGGCGGCGCGCCGGTGAGCCCCCTGGTCCCCAGACGCGCGAGGATGCGCGGCACCATCGAGTCGACGAGGGGCGTCCCGTCCACGGCATGCGGCGCCCCTTCGGTCACCAGGCCGAGCTCGTGCCCGGCATCGCGCTCCGGGCCAGGCGTGCTGACGACCGGGCGCACGACGAGGGGGCGCGCCGCTGCCCCGTCGTCCGCGACGACCGGTCGGCAGGGCGCCACGGCGCTCGTCACCGCGACGAGACCGCTGGCCACGAGGACCGGCAGCCGACGGCTAGCCGACCGCGCGTGCGGGCGAAATGGCAGACGCGACCGGGACACTGTGGACGCCATCGCTGGACCTCCCGGAGACCGGAGCCAGCGATCGCCCTCCCCGCACCGCAATGCGCGGCCGGAACACCCGAGAAGCGCTGGACACAGAGTCTCCCGATGCTAGGCAAGGTGCCTGGTACGGACTCCGTATCGCTCTATCGACGGGTGGTCGGCGGCGGTTGAGCCCCGGCGGTGCTGGCGACACCGCGTGGCGACGTCATCGCCCCGGCCCGGGTCCAGCCACCCGCCCCGGGGTCGATTCCCCCAGTCGCAGTGTTCATTCTGGATCGACGAGGGTCATGAGCGGGCGAGCCAGGCGGCCATGCGGGAGCCAACGGCCCGGGCCGCGCGCGATGTCGTGCCGTCACCGGTCCGGTCGCACCGTTCCGATCCGGCACGCTCGACCCTGGCTGGCGTGGCTAGAAGGTGACGCTGCCCGTCACGGCGAACGACAGGTTGCTGCGGTAGGTCACCTCGCCGCCCAGCTCGAGGCGTGGCAGTAGCTGGACGGCGGTACCGACCGCGATCTGCAGGTCGTCGCGCGTCTCGCCCTCGCCCGGACCGCGCGACTCCTGGAAGAAGGCACCGTAGTCGAAGAACTCGTGGTGGGAGTAGTGAGGGCCCGCATAGATCCGGCCCTGGCGTCCGGCGATCTCGATCGGCCGACCGATGTAGCCGAAACCGACCAGGTTGCGGCGCAGCTTGTGGGTCAGCGTGACCCCGCGATCAAAGCCCACCGTATCCCGGTAGTGAAGGCCGGAGACCACGAAGAAGCGCTGATCGGCCGGCTCGTAGACCAGTCCCCGCAGCGTGAAACCCATCTCGTAGGTGATGAGGTCCCGCTCCGGGAAGTCGTCCTCCTTGTTGTGCGCCCGCCCGAGCTCGATGCCCAGCTCCAGTCGATCTCGCCAGACCCCGAGGCGCACATCGAATGCCACGTAACCGAACGAGTCCTCGGGGTTCGAGAGCTGGTCCCGCCGCACGTCATAGGTGTCGCGGGTGTAGTGACGGGTGACGATGCCGAGCCCGAAGCGGCCGGTCTCGAGGATCGGGCTGCCGAATGCGGCCCTGCCCTCGGAGGCGACCAGGAGGGACACGGCCACCAGGAGACAGGCCACGGCGATCGGCATCGGGAAGCGGTGCCCGCGGCGGCACGCGCCACTCGGACAAGCGGTACGGTAGGTCATCGAACCGGCTCCATGGGGGAGCGTGACAGGACACGGAGGCGCGACCGGCGACGCAGTGCGTGACTCGAACGCGAGCCTCCCTCCGGGCCTACTGTGACACAGCGGCGCCCGTAGCGCGACCGCAACGGGGTCCTCAGCGCTGCGCGGCCGGCGCGCCACCCCGACCGGCCGGCCGCCCCCGGCGACCTCGAGAGGGCGCCCGGCCCCGCCCGCCCGCCGGCGATTGCCGCCGTCTACCGGCCGCGGCGCCGTCCACCTCGCCGCGCAGCGCTGCACCGGTGTGCGATGTGGGAACCGCCTGCACCTCCTCCGGCGTCCCCGTGGCGACGATTTGCCCACCCCCCTCCCCACCCTCGGGACCCAGGTCGATGACGTGATCGGCGGCGCGCACCACGTCGAGCTGGTGCTCGATGACCACGACCGTGTTGCCGCGCTCGACCAGCTTCGACAGCA
>JASFRE010000419.1:0-4312 GCA_050115055.1 Candidatus Eiseniibacteriota bacterium
GGAGCTCCTGCACCCGGCGGCCAGCCTCGAGGAGACGCTGGTCCTGACCGGCAGCCACGACGTGACGCTCGACCTGCTCGCCGACCACATGAAGCGACGCGCCCCCTGGATCCGCGTCTCCTCGTCACACGTCGGCTCGCTGGCCGGCCTGGTGGCACTCGGCGCCGGGCAGTGCCACCTCGGCGGCACGCATCTGCTGGATCCGGCGACCGGCGACTACAACGTCGCCTACGTGAAGCAGCACCTGCCCGGCGTGCGCGTGCGGCTGGTGACGCTGGCGCTGCGCCAGCAGGGCTTCATCGTGCAGCGCGGCAATCCGAAGTCGATCACCGGCTTCGCCGACCTCGCCCGGGATGACGTGACGATGATCAACCGCCAGGCCGGCTCCGGCACCCGCGTCCTGCTCGACCATCATCTGGAACAGCTCGGCATCGACCCGGCCCGGATCCGCGGCTACGATCAGGACGAGTACACGCACACCGGCGTCGCGGTGCAGGTGCTCGCCGGCACGGCCGACGTCGGGCTCGGCATCCTCGCCGCCGCCCGCGTGCTCGACCTCGACTTCGTGCCGGTCATGGTCGAGCGCTACGACCTCTGCATCCCGCACGCCCACTGGGACGATCCGCGCGTCGTGGCACTGCGCGAGACCCTCGGGGATCCCGCATTCCGCCGCGCCGTCGAGGCGCTCGGCGGCTACGACGTGACGCCGATGGGGACGATCGCCTGGGAGGGGTGAGATCGGCGGGAGCGCTCGCCGACCTCGGCCGGGCGTCCCACCACGCCCCCCTGGCGCGAGTGCTCGGCATGGTCTACGAGCGCATCGGGACCTACCACGACTTCCGCGGGCTCGTCCCCTTCAAGGACAAGTTCCGGCCGAGCCGGGAGCCGTCCTGCCTCGCCGACCGGGATGCCCGGGACCGCCGGCCGTCGCCCTGGCGCTCCGGCGCGCGCACATGCCTGGTCTGGACGTGGCAGCGGCCGGGGGCCTCGTGGGCAGCGCCTCGAGCGCGTGGGGCGCGACGCCACTCAGGGAACGAGTCGTGAGCGCGCCGCGAGGGTCCGACGGCACGGCACATGACTCTCACTCCATCTCCTGAATACCGGCGGCACGGGATTCCTGCAATTTGGATATCAACTCCTAACGGGGGCCGCCAGCGCCGATCCCGGCCGACCCTCGAGCGTCGGCCGTGGGCACGTTTCCCGTAACCCCGCGTGGCGCGGCACGTAGTTTCCGTTGACGTCTCGATGGTCGCGCTTCCCGCCGTGCCCTTCGCCGGCGATTCACGCCCCACACAGATGGAGAGCCCAGGCATGTTGTGCAGCGTCTGGCCGCGCATGCGCGCCTCGCAAACCCGTCGGCCCTCACCCACCACGCTCGTCGCGCTCGCCTTCGGGCTCGCCGCACTCGTCCCGCCCGTCGCATGCAGCGGCGGCACCGTCCCCGACAACGATGTGCCGCCGCTCGCCTTCGAGACCTACCGTCTCGACAACGGACTCCGGGTCATCCTGCACGAGGACCACGCCACACCGACGGTGGCGGTCAACGTCTGGTACCACGTCGGCTCGAAGAACGAGGTGCCCGGGCGCACCGGCTTCGCCCATCTCTTCGAGCACATGATGTTCCAGGGCTCGGTGCACCACGACGACGACTACTTCAAGCCGCTCTACGCGGTCGGCGCGGAGGTCAACGGCTCGACCAGCGAGGATCGCACCAACTACTGGGAGAACGTGCCGGCCGACCAGCTGGCGCTGGCGCTGTGGCTCGAGGCGGACCGCATGGGCTACCTGCTGCCCGCCATGACCGCGGAGCGTCTGGCCAACCAGAAGGACGTGGTGCAGAACGAGAAGCGGCAGTACGACAACCAGCCCTACGCCCGCTTCGACGAGATGCTGGCCCGCCTCCTCTTCCCCGCCGGGCACCCCTACGGTCACACCGTGCTCGGCAGCCTGGAGGACATCGGCGCTGCGACCGCCGAGGACGTGTCGGAGTTCTTCCGCCTGTACTACGCGCCCAACAACGCTTCCCTGGCGATCGCCGGCGACTTCGATCCGGCGGCGGCGCGCCGCCTGGTCGAGCAGTACTTCGGATCCATCCCGCCCGGTCACCCAGTCGAGCGCATGGAGGCGTGGGTGCCGGTTCTCGACGGCGTGCGCCGCGTGCGCATCGAGGACCAGATCGAGCTGCCCAGGCTCTACATGGTCTGGCCGACTCCGGGCTGGTACGAGCCGGGTGACGCCGAGGCGGATCTCCTCGTCCACATCCTGGCCGGTGGCAAGCAGTCGCGACTCTACCGCTCGTTGGTCTACGAGCAGCAGATCGCCCAGGACGTCGACGCGAGCCAGGACTCCCGGGAGCTCTGCGGCGTCTTCTACCTCCAGGCGACGGCGCGCGCCGGACACACGCTCGGCGAGCTCGAGGCGGCCATCGATACCGAGCTCCGGCAGCTGCTCGCCGAGGGCGTGAGTCGCGACGAGCTGGCGCTGGCGCAAACGGGACTCGAGACCGACACCATCCGGAGCCTGCAGTTCATCGGGGGCTTCGGCGGCAAGGCCGACCGCCTGAATCGCTACGCCGTCCTCGCCGGTGATCCTGACTACCTCGACGAGGACCTCGCGCGCTACCGCGACGCCACGCCCGAGCTGGTGACGGAGCACGCCCGGCAGCTCCTCGATCTCGACCGTCGGGTCATCATGCACTTCGAGCCACACGGCACCCTCACGGCGGCGGACGAGACGGTCGACCGCACCGTCCAGCCGGCCGGCGCCGGACCGGTGCGCTTCGAGCCGCCGGCCATCCAGACCGCCGCGCTCGACAACGGGCTGCGCATCTTCGTCGTCGAGAAGCACGAGCTGCCGCTCGTCCAGGTGACGCTGGTCCTCGGCAGCGGCTGGGCCGCCGACCCGGTCGACCGTCCCGGCACCGCCGCGCTCACCGCGGCGATGCTCGACGAGGGGGCCGGCGGGCGCTCGGCGCTCGACATCGCGACCGAGGCGCGGCGCCTCGGCGCGCGCTTCGGGAGCGGCAGCTTCTTCGACGGCACCTTCGTCAATCTGAACGTGCTGCGCCGGCACCTGGACACCGGACTCGAGCTCCTCCACGATGTGGCGCTCGAGCCGGACTTCCCGCCCGACGAGCTCGAGCGCCAGCGGGCATTGCAGCTCGGTCGCATCCAGCAGGAGCGGAGCCAGCCATGGGCCGTCGCCCGGCGCGTCTTCCAGCGCCGGATCTTCGGCGAGGGGCACCCGTACGCGCAGCCGATGACCGGCTCCGGGACGACGGCCTCCGTCGAGGCGCTCGCCCGCCAGGACCTGGTCGCGTTTCATGCATCGCACTTCCTGCCGAACAATGCCTCGGTCATCGTGGTCGGCGACATCACCCTCGACGAGGCGCGGCACCGGCTCGCCTCGACCTTCGGAGGCTGGCGACGCGGCGAGCTGCCATCACGGCCGGTGCCCCCACCCGGACCGACGGACAGCGCGCGGATCCTGATCGTCGACCGTCCCGGCGCAGCGCAGAGCTACGTCCTGGCCGGTCAGGTCGGCATGCCCGAGAACGACCCCGACCGGCTCGCCTTCGACCTCATGAACACGACCCTAGGCAGCCACTTCGGGGCGCGCATCAACATGAACCTGCGCGAGGACAAGGGCTACACCTACGGCGCCTACAGCTTCCCGGTATCGATGCGCGAGGGTGGCATGTTCCTGTGCACGGCCCCGGTCCAGGTGGAGTTCACGCGCGAGACCGTCGTCGAGCTGCAGCGCGAGCTCGAGGAGATCGGTGGCACGCGCCCGGTCAGCGCGGAGGAGCTCGACTCGAGCCGCAGTCGCCTGCTACAGGGCTTCCCACAGCAATTCGAGACCCTGGGCGACATCGCCAACCAGCTCGTCGATCTGGTCCTCTACGACCTGCCGCTCGACGACTGGCAGACCTACGCCGGACGCCTCGAGGGCTACGACCTCGAGACGGTGCGGGCGATGGCGCGGCGTCACGTGCACCCGGACCAGCTGGTCTATATCATCGTCGGCGACCGGGCGACGATCGAGCCGGAGCTGCGCGAGCTCGGTCTCGGCGACGTGGAGGTCGTCGACGCGCTGAGCATCTGATATGGGGGCGACGACGGCGTCATCGAGGTCTGCGGCCGTCGCGTGCCCTTCGCGGTGTGTTCGAATGAGCCGAGGCCACCGGAGACTCCGCCACGCTGGCGCCGGTCCTCGAGGCAACGCTCGCCCGTTTGCGCGCACGAATGGGCGAGCGCCGAGGGACGACCAGACCCCCCGTCTCGGTGGCGAGGGCCTCCATGACCCGTGCCGG
>JASFRE010000420.1:0-4311 GCA_050115055.1 Candidatus Eiseniibacteriota bacterium
CCGGATCCTGGGACCGATGCTGCGTTCCGGAGAGCTGCCCACGTTCCGCCGGCTGATCGACGAGGGTGCCTGGGGCAGCTTCCTGACCTATGGCCAGGCGTCGTCGCCCATGGTCTGGACGAGCATGGCCACCGGCAAGCGGGTGCGCGATCACGGAATCAACGATTTTGTGACCAAGAGCGACGCTGGCTATGGCGTCGCGCCGATGAAGAGCTACGATCGTCACGCCCGCGCCATCTGGAACATCCTCGGCGACTTCGGCTTCCGGGTCGGGGTGATCGACTGGCTGATCACCTATCCGCCGGAGGAAGTGAACGGCTACATCGTCTCGCGCCTCCATCTGGACGAGCCCAACCGGACCTACCCGCCGGCCCTGAACGGCGACGTCGAGGCCATCCGTGCCGAGGTCACCGACTACGGCGACGCGGACCGCACCAAGAACTTCGGGCAGATCGACCATGTCTTCGAGACGGCGGAGCTGCTGCTCGACCGCGAGCCACTCGACTTCCTGGCCCTCTTCGAGGGGGTGAGCGACTGGGTCGAGCACCGCTACTGGAAGTACTACGAGCCCGACCGATTCGCCCCCGAGCTCTGGTCGTACTCACCCGGCGAGGTCAGGGAGTTCGGCTCGATCATCCCCGAGACCTACGCCCATCTCGACCGGCGGCTCGGCGAGCTCATGCAGCGTCTGGACGACGACGCGCTGCTCCTCGTGGTCTCCGACCACGGGCAGAAGGCGGTGCCGGGACGCCAGGTCTGGCTGCGCGTCGACCGACTGCTCGAGGCGCTCGGCTATGCCGAGCTCGAGGGCGAGGGGGAGGAGGCGGTGGTGGTGCACGCGGGATCGCGGGCCTATGCCGCCACCGAGACCCCGTGGGCCCCGCTGATCGGCGTCAACGTCAACGTGCGCGGGCGCGAGCCCGAGGGCATCGTCGACCCGGCCGATGCGGAAGCCGTGGCGCGCGAGCTGGAGGCGGCGCTGCGGGCGGTGCGCTTCGAGGACGGCACGCCGCTGTTCGGCGCCATCGGTGCGCCGGGCGAGGCGGCGGCGGGCAGCGTCGCCGGACAATCGGACATCGTCATCACCCACTCGCGCTTCACGCGCTCCGACCGCTACTCGCAGGAGACGATCCTGGTCGGCGAGCGGCGCTACCGCCTCGACGACTTCATGGAGGCCGATGTCAAGATCTCCGGGGGCCACGATCACCAGGGCGTCATCTTCGTGCATGGACGCTGTGTGCGGCCCGGCCCGATCGGCCAGCTGACGGTGACCACACCGCTCCAGGAGGTCCTGTGGCACGTCACCGACAAGATCGACGCGGTCGATCCGTGGTTGCCGGTGCTCGGGCGTCTCGGGATCATCGAGCGCGGTACCACCCTCGACGTGACGCCGACCGTGCTCTACGCGCTGGGACTGCCGGTGGCCGACGACATGGCCGGCAAGCCCCTGGCGAGCCGCATCCGCACCGGCCAGGAGCCGACCACCATCGCCTCCTACGAGACCGACGCGGGGGGGAACCTGCGTGCGGTCGACGTCGAGTCGGACGAGGACATGATGAAGCGCCTGAAGGCGCTGGGCTACATCAACTAGAGCTCGACGAACGAGAACTCGGCGTGCCGGGCGATCCGGGGTCGGGGGCGGCTGCGTCGGCCGCCACCGGGTCCCGGCCGAGCCCGAGCGCGATCAGCGTGGCGACCGCCATGACGGCGCCCGCCGCCACCAGCGGTGATCCGATCCCCGCGTACTGGAAGAGCACCCCGCCGGCCAGCGGCCCGACAACCCGTGCCAGGCTGGACAGCGACTGACCGAGGCCGAGGGTGCTGCCCTGCCGGTCGGCCGTGGTGCGCCGCGACAGCAGGCTCTGCAGGCTGGGCTGCATCAGCCCGTTGCCGACCGCCATCAGACCACCGATCGGGTAGAGCAGGCCCAGCCGTCCAGCCATCGGCATCAGGACGAAGCCGACGGCCTGGATGGCCATGCCACTGATGACCAGCCGGCGCTCGCCGAAGAGGCGCGACAGGCGGCCGATCAGGCCGCCCTGGACCACGGCCGCCACGATACCCACCGTGAACAGCAGGGCGCCGGTCTGGCGCGCCGCTGCCCGGTGCGCCAGCTCAGGCGCCGTGGCCATCGCCGTGGCGAACCAGCGATGCTCGATGAACAGGGCGAAGATCGACTCCATGATGGCGAAGGCAAAGGTGGCGACGAAGAAGAGCACCAGCAGACGGCCGATGCCGGGCCGGCGCGCCGCGGCGAGCAGCGCCCCCAGGGCGAGCGGGTGGCGGCGACCGCCGGCCTCGTCGCCGGTGCGGTGCCGGCCCGGCTCGTGCAGGATGACGAGCGCCAGCAGCAGGTCGAGGGCGGTCAGGGCGGCGGCGGCATAGGCTGGCAGCGGGATGGCGATGCCGCCCAGGAAGCCGCCGACTGCCGGTCCGAACACGAACCCGAGTCCGAAGGCCATGCCGATCAGGCCCATGCCGCGGGCGCGCTGCTCGGGGCCGGTGACGTCGGCGACGTAGGCCTGAGCGGTGCCGATGTTGGCGTTGCCGATGCCGGCCAGGATGCGGGCCGCGAAGACCAGGACGAGGCTATCGGACAGGCCGAGCAGCAGGAAGCCGACGGTCGACACGCCCAGGCTCGAGAGGATGATCGGCCGCCGGCCGACCCGATCCGACAGCTTCCCCCAGAGCGGGGCGAAGAGGACCTGCATCAGCGAGTAGCTCGCCATCAGCACGGTGACGACGATCGGCGTGGCGCCGTAGCGCTCGGCGATGTAGGGCAGGATCGGGATGATGATCCCGAACCCGAACAGGTCCAGGAAGACGGTGAGGAAGATCACCGCGAGAGGAGAGCGTCGCATCGACTTGGCCTTCTTCGTATGATGGATGGCAGGCCGGCGGGCGCTGGTGCCCGACCCGGCGGCCCGGCATGATAGCAGCGCTGCCGGGTCGCGGGGGAACGCCACGGCGGGCCGCCGGCGGGACACGTCACCATGCCGGCCAACCTGCCACCGACCTATCACGCGGCCGAGGAGCGGCTGCGCGCCGCCAGCGGGCCGGAGGAGAAGCTGCCGATCCTCCGGGAGATGCTGGCGCTGCTGCCCAAGCACAAGGGTACCGACAAGCTGCAGGCCGACCTGCGCCGCCGGATCTCCAAGCTCCAGGGTCAGGCGAGTCAGCAGCGCGGCGCGCGGCGCACCACCTTCGACCATGTACCGCGCGAGGGGGCCGGCCAGGTGGTGCTCGTGGGTCCACCGAACGCCGGCAAGTCGGCCCTCCTGGCCGCCCTGACCCACGCCGACCCCAAGGTCGCACCCTATCCGTACACGACCCGGGTGCCACAGCCCGGGATGATGCCCTTCGAGGACATCCAGATCCAGCTGGTGGATACGCCGGCCATCTCGTCCGACCTGACCGAGCCCTGGCTGCCCGGTCTCGTGCGTGCCGCCGATCTGGCGCTCCTGGTCGTCGACCCGACCGACCCCGAGGTGCTCGACCAGATCGAGTTCATCCTGCGGCGGCTGCCAGAGTCACGCGTGCGGCTGGTGGCGCCGGGCCGGGTGTCGGCGGACGGCCCGGAGGACGGCGCGCTCGGCGCGCTCGATGTCGAGGTGCCCGCCCTGGTGGCGGCAACGCGCGCGGACCGGTTCGAGGCGGCGCTGGGCCGTCAGCTGATCCAGGAGCTCCTCGAGACCACGCTGGCCGGTGCCGCCCTGCCGCTGGTGGCGGTCTCGGCCAGCGCCGGGGACGGGCTGGAGCTCCTCCGAACCCGCGTCTTCGAGACCCTGCGCATCGTCCGCGTCTACACCAAGGAGCCGGGGCGGGAGCCCGATCGGGCACGGCCCTTCGCCCTGCCGGCCGGCAGCACGGTGCTCGACCTGGCGGGCACCATCCACCGCGATCTGGTGAGCCAGTTCCGCTTCGCCCGGGTCTGGGGCGGCGCCCGCTTCGACGGCCAGCCGGTGGAGCGAGAGTACGTTCTGGCCGACGGCGACGTGATCGAGATCCACGCTTGAGGCCGGGTCTGATCGCCGTGCCCGCGCGCCGGGGGAGATCGCTCCCGGCCGGCCGTGGCCAGAGGTCGCCAGGAGGATCGCCACGCCCCGAGCGGCTCGTGCGGAGGCTCCCCGAACTCCTTGCCTCCGGGATTAAACGGTTGTCATGCAGAGGGTTATCTGATATGATGCAAGAGCTTCCACCACGCGGATTGAGTGTTGGGTGAGCCGTCTCATCACCCGCCGACGTGTGGTCAGCAACCTGGAACTTGCTTCTGCCAGTCCCGGCCGGTCGCACCGGGTACCTCTGTGTCAA
>JASFRE010000421.1:0-4301 GCA_050115055.1 Candidatus Eiseniibacteriota bacterium
GTCTTCGCCAACAACATGTGGTGGCTGCCGATCCTCGTCAACAAGGGCGATCTCGATTACTACCTGGTGCGACCGGTGTCGTCGCTGTTCTTCCTGAGCCTGCGCGACTTCGCCGCCAACTCCTTCATCAACCTGGTGATCGCGCTCGGCATCGCCGCCTGGGCGATCCTGCGCTATCCGCTGTCCCTGCCGCCGGAGCAGCTCGTCGTCTATGGCCTCCTCATCCTGAACGGCGCCTTCCTCTACTACGTGATCCACATCTGCTTCCTGATCCCGGTCTTCTGGCTGCACAGCGCGCGCGGCCTGGGTGAGGTCTTCTTCGCCGTGCAGAAGTACGCCGAGCGCCCCGAGAAGATCTTCCAGGGCTACGTGCGGCGCGCCCTGGTCACCGTCCTGCCGTTCTCGCTGATCGCCTCGGTGCCCGCCCAGGTGCTGTTCGAGGGGCTGACGCCGCGCATCCTGCTGCACGTCGTCGGGGTCTCGTCGCTCGCCTTCGCCGTCCTCGTCTCCTTCTGGCGCCGGGCGCTCGCCTCCTACAGCTCGGCGTCGTCGTGATCCGCCCCCCGCGCCGCGCACCGGGGGCACTGCGCCCCGGCCGTAGCCGCCTGGTGTAGGCTCCGGACGTCACGCCCGCGCCGGGGCCGGACCGGGGGGCATCACCCCGCCGTCGCTCCGGCGCGAACCGCCCGGCCGGGAGAAGACCATGACCAAGATCGCACGCCTTGCTCCACGGACCCTCGCGGGGCTCCTCCTCCTCACGCTGTCCGTCCTCGCCTTCGCGGGCACGACCGACCCCTGGATGCACCGGCTCGGCCCCGGCAGGCTCGAGGCGGCCAACCAGGCCTACCTCACCGCCTCGTTCAACAAGGCCGTGGCCGGATTCGGCGTCATGTCACCGCTGAAGGCGGGACTGGACATCATCGAGGGCAGCCGGGTGGGCGCGAGCCTCGGCGTCACGGCGCAGCTCGAGATCGGCGACCTCGTGCAACCGGCCTACGACTACGTCGACATCGCATGGCGCACGCTGCTCGTGGGCTCGGCCACGCTCCTCGGCATCCGCTACCTGCTGCAGGCGACGGGTCTGGTCGACTCGCTGGTCCTCGGCTTCGCCCTCCTGGTCGCCGCGCTCGTCTTCTTCGTCCGCTGGCTGGCGCCTCGCTGGACCCAGGGGCGCGCCGTGCTGCGCGACGTGCTGTCGGTGTCGATCGTTGGCGTCGTCGCCATCTACTACCTGCTACCGGCGTCGGTGCTGGGAGCCTCCTACCTCTCCCGCATCATCACCGCTCCCGCCATCGAGGAGGCCGAGCAGGGCTTCCAGCAGACCCGCGAGCAGCTCTTCCCGGAGGAGGAGTCCGCCGGCGGATGGGGTGGCAGGCTCAAGCAACTGCAGGAACGTGTCGAGCGCACCGCCGACTACCTGAAGGTGCGGGCCGGCGACGTCGTCGTCTGGACGGTGAAGCTCATCACGGGCTACGTCTTCGACTGCATCGTCTTTCCGCTGACGCTGTTCCTCGTGCTGCTGTGGCTCACCCGGAGCATCATGCGCTATGCGTTCCAGCGGAGCTTCCAGCGATCGTTCGGTGAGGAGATGGAGCGCGTGCTCGCGGCCCGGGAGGTGCGATGAGCTGGTCCGGCAGCGGCGGTGAGCCGGTCCGGCAGCGGCGGTGAGCCGGGGGGCCAGCGACGATGAGACCGTGCGCCGGCGGCCATCGGGCTGTGCTACGGTTCTTCTGGAAACACGCATGCATGCTGCCAGCGCACGGACTGACTGAGAGGAGAGCGACTGCGAGGAGAGCGATGTCGTGGCGTCTCGATGATCGACATGGCGGGGCGGTGCAAGCGCTGGCGATCCTGCTGGCGGCGAGCGCCGCGTTCGGCGGAATGGCGGGGCCAGCGGCTGCCCGGGAGGGCGACGGCGCGGGCGGCAACCGTCCCCGGCTCCCGGTGCGCTTCGACTCGGAGATCGTGCGGCTGGTGATCGAGCCCGACACCGTCGAGGTGACCGGGCACTACTGGCTCGTGTGCGACCCGGACTTCCGGCATGACGTCCGGCTCTTCTATCCCTACCCGGAGGACAGCCTGCTCGGCGGAGCACACACGCTGTCCCTCGCCTGGCGCACGCCGGGCGAGCCCTGGCGGGAGGCCCGCTTCCAGGAGGCCGACGGCATGCCGGCGGTGCCCGGCACCACCTCCCGGCGCGGCGCCCGCTGGCAGCTGCCGCCGGCGCCGGGCGACACGCTCGAGGTCCGCACCGTCTATCGCCAGGCGCTACGCTCGACCTATGCGCGCTACATCGTGACCACGACCCGCGCCTGGCAGCGCCCGCTCACCCGCGCCCGCTTCGAGATCGAGCTGCCGCCGGGGGCGACCCCGGTGCGATTCAGCTTCCCCTTCCGCTGGCACGACGCCGGCGACGGCGGCTACTACCTCTTCGAGACCACGCGCTTCATGCCGGACGAGGACATCGTCGTCGAGTGGGAGCCGTGAGGGGTGGACAGGGCCGGGCACCACCGGTTGAGACCGGCGGGCCATACCGCCAGGGTGGGTCACGGCGCTGAAGAAGGCCGACACGAGGCGGTGTGGCAACCGCCGCGCAAGCTGCGGAGCATGTGCATGGCATCGACTGCCAAGGAGATCGACACCCTGATCATCGGCGCCGGGCAGGCAGGCCTGGCCATGAGCCGTTGCCTGCAGAAGCACGACGTCGAGCACGTCGTTCTGGAACGCGGACGCATCGGTAACACCTGGCGAATGCAGCGCTGGAGTTCCTTCCACCTCAACACCCCGAACGCGGTCAACCTCCTTCCGGACGACCGTTACGACGGTGAGGAGGCCTCCGGGTTCACGAGCCACCAGACGTTGATCGCCTACTTCGAGGGATACTGCAGGCGTCACGGTCTGCCGGTCGAGGAAGGCGTCGAGGTGACCGCCGTGCGGCGCGTGGACGACGGGTTCGAGGTGGTCGCCGGCGGTGCGGTGCGCCGCTGCCGGAACGTCGTGCTGTGCTGCGGCGATCAAAACTCGCCGGCCGTTCCCCGCCTGGCCGAGCGCATCCCCGCCGGCGTCACGCAGCTGCACTCGGCCGGCTACCGGGGGCCGGAGCAGTTGCCGGCCGGTGCCGTGCTGGTGGTCGGCTCCGGTCAGAGCGGCGTCCAGATCGTCGAGGATCTCATCGAATCGGGACGGACGGTGTTCCTGAGCACCAGTGCCGTGGGGCGGGCGCCTCGACGGTACCGGGGCAAGGATATCTTCGAGTGGATGCAGATCGCCGGCCTCGTCGATCAGCGTCCGGAGGATCTCGAGGATCCGGACGAGATCCACGCCAAGCAGCCCCAGATCTCCGGCACGCACGGTGGCCACACGGTGAGCCTCCAGCAGCTCGCTCGCGACGGTGCCACGTTGCTCGGCCGGATGAGCGGGGTCCGTGGTACGTCGCTCTGCTTCGATGGCGACCTGGAGGCCAACGTCGCCAGGGGCGACGAGATCTCCACGCGGCTCAGGACGATGGTGGACACGGTCATCACGAGCTCGGGGATCGCCGCTCCCGCCGCAGAGCCCGATCCGGCCGAGGAGCCGTTCCCGGGCATCGCCGAGATGGCTGTCCTGCGCGAGCTGGACGTCGAGGAGGCCGGCATCAGCGCGATCATCTGGGCCACGGGGTTCGTGCCGCGATTCGATTTCCTGGACCCGGCGCTCCTCGCAGACTCGGGCCTGCCTCGACACCGCGACGGAGTCGGAGAGGTGACCGGTCTCTACTGCCTCGGCTTTACCTGGCTACGCCGGCGAGCGTCCGGTCTCATCGCGGGGGTCAGCGATGACGCGGAGTACATCGCCGGCCGGATCGCGGCGAGCCGCTAGCAGCTAGACGGCCAGTCGGGAGTCGGGGAACGTGTCACGGCCCGGCGCCCGCTCAGCGCACGCGGACCAGCTTGCCGCTGCGCGACTGTCCAGCCGCCTCGATCCGCACGAAGTAGATGCCGGAGCCGAGCGGCGCGCCCGCATCGTCGTGCCCGTCCCAGCCGAGCGTCACCGGTCCGGCGGCGTGCCGTTCGTCGGCGAGCGTCGCCACCCACCGCCCGCTCGCATCGTGCACCGTGATCCGCAAGCGTCCCGCCGCCGGCATCACCCACCGGAGCAGCGTGCCCGCCGCGAACGGGTTGGGGGCGGCGTCGAGCCGCGCCAGACGCGTCCCGACCACGCCGCGTCGCCCGCCATCCGGGCCCTCCGCCAGTCCGACCGTGCCGCCGCCGTCCAGATCCAGGGCCGGGTCGCCGTAGAGGTTGAAGTTGTAGAGGTTCATG
>JASFRE010000422.1:0-4279 GCA_050115055.1 Candidatus Eiseniibacteriota bacterium
CCGCCCGGAGGTGCGCTGGAGCGGCGCCGCCTTCGACTGGGCGGTCCACGTCTCCGACCTGGCGCGCATGGACGACGCGGCGGTCGAGGTCGGCGCCGGCAGCAACTTCCGGGGCGGGGCGCTCGATCTCAGGCTGGCCGGCGGCCGGCGCGCATCCACGACGCCGCCGGTCTCGGCGTCCTGGGTCCGGGCGTGGCCACACCACCAGCGTCTCCGCCAGCTGCGGGTCGGCACGATCAGCGGCAGTGGACCGCGGGCCTACCGGATCCACGGCATCGCCGCCAGCAACTCGCCCTTCTACCGCGATGCCGAGTTCGGCCGCACCACGCTCCGCGGCATTCTCCAGCCGGGCTGGGAGGTCGAGGTCTACCGCAACGGCGAGCTGATCGACTTCACCCAGACGGACAGCGAGGGCTACTACGAGCTCGAGGTGGAGGTCGACTACGGCTCCAACCCGCTCGAGCTGCGCGCCTACGGACCGCTCGGCGAGATGCGCATCTTCGAGCGTGCCATCCGTGTCGACGACGGCCGGCTACCGGACGGCTCGCTCGAGTACGGGGTGGCGGCGGGGGCCTGCCAGGACGACGCCTGTCTGGCCCATGCCAACGCCGATCTCGGGCTGGGCGTCGATCCGGACTGGACGCTGCGCGTCGGCTGCGACTCCTACGCGCGCGAGGGGCTCGATCACCTAATCCACCCGTACGTCATCGTGAGCGGTCTCATCCGTGACGACTGGACCCTGCGGGCCGAGACGACGACGCACGCCCGCCGTGGCGCCGAGGTCGGCTACGAGCCGAGCAACAACCTGCGGGCGCGCATCGGCCACACACACTATGACACCTCGGTCGAGGCGCCGATCCTCACGCCGGACGGGCACCGCAGCCGCTCGCACGCGACGCTCTTCTGGCGACCGCTCGGAGCGGGGCGCCGCCAGTTCCTGACCGCCAGCGCCCTGCGCACGCGGGCCGAGCACTGGACCCAGACCCGCGCCGCGGTCGGCGTCAACTCGTATCACTCCGGCCTGCGACTGGGCGGGGAGTGGCGGATCGAGCAGACCGCGAGCGACGCCGGGTGCGACGTCCGACGGATCCTGGGCGCCAGCGTGGCCACGGCGCTGCGCGCCCGCTGGCTGCCGCCACTCCGGGGCACGTTCGTGCGTGGCACCCTCGACTACGACATCGGCGAGTCGGCGCTCGACCGCCTGGGCCTGGTGGTCGCCAGGTCGATCGGCAGCGTCTTCCGGCTGGAGGTGAACTCCGGCTGGTCGCGCCTGTCGGATGGCCTGACGCTCAGCGTGGCGCTGACCATGTCGCAGCGTCTCGTGCACTCGATCAGCCGCGTGTCGCGCACGGCCGGTGGCTCGCTATCGAGCGCCACCATGCTCGAGGGTGCGGTGCTGTGGAACGAGGCGATCGACCGGGTGGAGGCGGTGCCGACCCGCGCCTCGGGGCGCGGCGGGGTGAGTGGCGTCGTCTTCCTCGATGCGAACTCCAACCACACGCGCGATCCGGGCGAGGAGGGCATCGAGAACGTCAGGCTCACGGTGGGCGGATTCTCGACGCGCACCGATGCGCTCGGCCGCTACTCGGTCTGGGATCTCGGTCCCTTCGACGCCACGACCCTGGCGGTCGACCTCGAGTCGCTCGAGAACCCGCTCTGGGTGCCGATGGTGAACCAGGCGTTCGTCACGGTGTTGCCGAACGGCTTTCGCAAGGTCGACATCCCGGTGGTGCCGGGCTCCGAGCTCACCGGCACGGTCACGCGCGATGGTCTCCGCGGCCCGACCGGCATCGCCGGTGTGCGCGTCGTGCTGCGCCACCTGACCAGCGGGCGACGCTTCGAGACCATGACCTTCCATGATGGCGCCTTCTACTTCCTGGCGCTGCCGCCCGGCGAGTTCGAGGTGTCGGTGCCAGACGACCTCCTCGAGCGCATGGGGCTCCGGTTCGAGGACGGCCCGCGACGCGTCGAGGTGAAGAGCGACGGCGACTGGGTCGAGCGCCCGTCGGTCGACGTCCTCCTCCGGCCGGTCGGCCAGTCGGAGTAGCGGCACGCCGCGAACACGGCGCCGCGCGACGAGGTCTCGGCGCGGCATCGGCACGCAGGTGGTAGCTTGCGTCTCCCGATCAGGAACGCGCGCATGGCGCGCGCAGCGCGTCGCACAGCCGCTCGAGCCCGGTGTCGATCTCACGCGCCGTGACGTTGAGCGCCGGGCGGAAGCGCACGCCGTGGCGCCCGGTCGGCGCCAGGATGAGCCGACGGTCGAGACAGGCGGCGAGCAGCGCCTGGCGCGACACACCAGGGCGCAGGTCGAAGGCGCACATGAGACCGCGGCCACGCGGGTTCAGCACCATCGACCCGGGCTCCGCAGCGAGCACCGTGAGGCCGTCCAGGAGGCGCTGGCCCAGGATGCGGGCGTTCTCGACCAGCCCCTCGTCGGCGATGATCCGCAGGCACTCCGTGGCGCGCACCATGTCGATCAGGTTACCGCCCCAGGTCGAGTTCAGGCGGCTCGACTCGACGAAGACGTTCTCGCCCACGTCGTCGATGCGCTCCGAGACGCAGATGCCGCATACCTGCAGCTTCTTGCCGAAGACGAGGATGTCGGGCTCGACGGCGAAGTGCTGGTGCGCCCACATGGCGCCCGTCAGGCCGACGCCGGTCTGCACCTCGTCGAGGATGAGGAGCGCCTCGTGCGTGTCGGCGAGACTTCGGAGCTCGCGCAGGAACTCGCCGCGGAAGTGGTTGTCGCCGCCCTCGCCCTGGATGGGCTCGATCACGATGGCGGCGATCTCGCCGCGGCGCTCGCCCAGCACGCGCTCGATCTGTGCCACCGCAAGGCGCTCGCGCGTCTCGACATCGCGGCGCGCGTCCTCGTCGAGCGGGAAGGCGAGCTTCGGGTTGGGGATGCGCGGCCAGTCGAAGGCCGGGAAGTCGCGCGTCTTCCGCGGGTCCGGCGTGGCGGTGATCGACAGCGAGTATCCGAGACGTCCGTGGAACGCCTCCTCGAAGTGGACGACGCCGAGCGGGCGGGACGGCCGGTCGCCACGCGCGCGGTTCCTGCGCGCCTTCCAGTCGAACGCCGTCTTCAGGGCATTCTCGACCGCGGGGCCGCCCCCGGCTACCATGAAGAGGTGGGGGAGCGACGGCGGTACCGCCAGCGCGTACAGCGTCTCGACGAACTCCGCCATCTCCGTCGTGTAGAAGTCCGAATTCGACGGGTTGTTGACGGCGATACGGCCGAGCTTCTGGAGCATTGCCTCCGAGCAGAGCCGGGGGTGGTTGTGTCCGACCGGTGCTGAAGCGAAGAACGTGAACAGGTCGAGGTACTCGCGGCCGGTGATGGCATCGACCAGCCAGCTGCCGTGGCTGCGCTCGAGGTCGACGACCATCGGGTAGCCGTCGACGAGCATGTGGCGGCGGAGGTGGTCGTGGACCTGCTCGGGGCGCGGTGCGGTCGGGAAGCGCCCCGGTGCGCCTCGAGGATCGATGCCCCCGGCGTCGGGGACGTGCTCGGAGAGTACGGAGGCGGCGCGGGCACTGGTCAACTGGATCATGCTGGCTCCTCGGCGGCGCGGCGAGACGGCGGGTCGACGCGAATGGGCAGGCGCGCGTTCTCCTTGGGCGAGTCGAGGGCGATCAGGGTGCGGGTCTGGCGCACGCCGGGCAGGGCGTTGATCTCCTCGAGAAGGACACGCTTGAGCTCCAGGCGGTCACGGACCTTGATCTTGAGCAGGCACGAGAACTCGCCGGTGACGTGATGGCACTCGAGGATCTCGGGGCGCTCGAGCACTCGCGCGACGAACGCATCCTCGTGCCGCTGGTGCTCGATCGAGACCTCGATGAAGGCGGTGATGTCGCAGCGCACGGCGGTGGGATCGAGCCGCGCCTCGTAACCGGTGATCACGGACTGCTGCTCGAGCTTCTTGAGGCGCTCGCAGACCGCGGCGGCGGACAGGCCGACCCGCCGGCCGATGTCGGCCTGCGGCGTACGGCAGTCGGCCTGGACGATGGCCAGGATCTGAAGGTCCTTCGGGTCGAGGCGCATGATGGCGAATCCGATTCTGCCGGGGCCGGGATGTTGCTTGACAGGATATGGTTGTTGCCAGTAGAAGTCAAATAGAAAATGGCATCTTGATCAATATGCAGAAGAGCGTTCGGCTTAGATACTTCATTTCCGATTCTGATTCAGCCTAAGGAGGGAGCAGGCCATGCTGCTGGACAGGTTGCAGTCGGATCTCCTGGACGCCACGCGGGCGCGTGACCAGGCCAGGAAGAC
>JASFRE010000423.1:0-4277 GCA_050115055.1 Candidatus Eiseniibacteriota bacterium
CACCGGCGACACCGGATGGGTCACGGCTGATCGCGCCGGCGCTCGTCGGTCGTGAGGAGGAGCTTGCCCGCATCGAGGAGGTCCTCGCGACGCGCCCGCGGACGCACGTCATCGAGATCATCGGCTCGCCCGGATGCGGCCGGAGCCGGTTGCTCGAGGAGGTCTGCGACCGCGCGCGGCGCGGACGGTGGACGGTCCTGCGCTGGTTCCACGGCGGGGCGGGTGACGGGCTGCCGGAGCTCGTGCAGGCACTGGCGGCGGCCGCGGGGCTCGATCCGCCGGAGTTCGACGGCACGATGGCGGCGGGTCACGGGACGCCGCGCGCCGGGAACGGCAAGCAGACCGTCGACCCGTGTGACGTCGGGGACGGCCATCCAGGCAACGCTGGAAACCGCGACGCGAGCGGCGCCGGCCGTCGCATCGGGCGCTTCACGGCCGCGATGCGCGACCTGGTGGCGCGCCTCGACCAGCCGATGCTCCTCGCCATCGATGATCTGGACCGCTACTCCCGCCTCACCGTCACGGCCCTGCACCACGCCGTCAACGATCTGGGTGATGCCGAGCTGAAGCTCGTGGTGACCGGTAGCGCGCGCTTCCATCTGCCGCAGTCCTCGACCGTCGAGCTCGCGCCGTTCGACCGGGAGACCTCGCGCCGCTTCCTGCTGCCGCTTCTCGAGGAGGCGATGCGCCCCGAGCCGTTGCTGGCCGAGTTGCATCGGAGCGCCGGTGGACGGCCACGTTGGATGCGGCTGTTGCTGGGCGCGTGGCTGGCCAGTGGCCGGCTGAGCTTCGAGCGTGGTCGTCCCTACCTCGACAGCCGGATCGAGGCGACGCCGCCCGACCTCGATGCGATCGTCGGCACGCTCATCGAGCGACTCGACTCGGACGCGCGCCGGGGCGTCGAGCTGCTGGCCCTGCATGGAGCCCCGATGCCGCGATGGTTGCTCGAGCGCCTCGGGGGCGGCGTCGTCGCGGCGCTCGAGCGTCCGGAGGTCACGACGCTCGTCGAGCAACGCGACGGTAATTTCCTGTTCGGCGCGGAGGCGGCGCGCGACGCCGTCCTGCGACTGCTCGATGGACCGACCCGCGAGGCGCGCTGCCGGACGCTCATGAGGCTCCTGGCGGAGGACCCACCCCCCGGCACGTCGCAGGAGGCCGTCGACGACGGGTTGCTCGGACAGGTGCTGCTCGGTGCGGGCGAGATCGAGCGCGGGGTCGAGCACCTGGTGCGCGCGGCGCGCCACGAGGAGCAGCTCGGCGACCGCTGGGCGGCACTCGCGCTCTACCGGCAGGCGCTCGCACACCCGGCGGTGCTCGCCACCGTGCTGGCCACCGACGGTCGGGTGACCTGGACCTTCGAGCTGCACGTGGCGCTGCTGGCCGCACAGCTCGGTGACGCCGACTGGGCCTGGGAGACGGCGGTCGCGGTGCGGCGCCGGCTCGAGCAGCGTTCCTGCCCGGGGGAAACCTGGGCGGCCGATGACGTTCCGGGTGCGAACGCACGGACGCGGACGGCCGCCGCCGCCGGCCTTGCCGCTCCCCCCGGGGGCCTGGGCAACTGGCAGGCCTCCCTGCATCTCAAGCTGGCGATCATCGCCCGCACCTGCGGGCGGCTGGACGAGGCCACGGCGCTCTTTGACACGGCACGCCGCCTGGCGGATCCAGCGCTGGTCGCGTGCGTCGACTTCGAGCAGGCAGGATGTGACCTCGATCGCGGCGCCTTCGAGCTGGCCGCGGAGCGTATGGGCGTCGTGCTCGAGCATCCGGATCTGTTCCCGGAGCGATGGGCGGCCGTGCTGCACCGGATGGCGATCACCCGTACGATGCAGGGCCACGCGGGGGAGGCGATCCCGCTGGCGCTCCGCGCCTACCGGCGCGCGATGCGGGAGGGCCGCGTCCACCAGGCGGTCAAGGTCCTCACGTCGCTCGGCTCGTTCTACCGCCAGCGTGGCCGCACACGCGACGCCGTCGCGGCGCTCGAGCGCGCCTACCAGCTCCTGGTCCGCGTGCCCGACGATCCGTTGATGGCGGTGGCGGCGCACAACCTGGGCACGGTCTACGCGCAGCTGGACCGTGGGGCTGATGCCGAGCGCATGTTCGAGCTGGCGCTGACGCTCCACCGGCGGCTCGGCAAGGTGCAGCTACTCGGGGTGAACCTGCTCGGGCTGGCGCTTGCCCAGGCCGGACAGGGGCGCCACCGCGACGCCTGCGAGTGCCTGCTCGAGGCGGAGAGCGCCGCCATCGAGCATCGCTCGCGTGTTCTCGGGGTGATTCGTCTGAACCTGGGCGACCAGCTCCGGCTGCTGGGACACCGGACCATGGCCGAGATCGTGATCCGGCGCGCCCTGCGTCACGAGGGGCTGGCACGCCACGAGCGCGCCCCGGGCGAGCTCGCGCTCGCCGAGATGGAGCTCTGGCACGACGCACCGCAGGCAGCTCTCGGTCACGCCGAGCGCGCGCAGCGCCAGCTGCGTGGGGTCGACTCGCCGTTCGTCCTCGCCGTGGCGGCCGTCGAGGTACGGGCGCGCCTCGGGCTCGGCGATCTCGCCGGGGCGCGGCGTGCACACCTGCGTGGTCGCCGGTTCCTCGAGTCGCTGGCGTCGTCGCCCGAGTCCGCGGTCAAGGGCCGGGTCATGCCCGACGTGCGCTGCATGTGGATCCACGCCACCGCCGCGCTGCGGGCCCGGGAGAGCGGTGCAGTGATCGAGGCGCTCGACGCGGCACGCAGCCAGCTTCCCGATGCCGGCTCGCCCACCGAGCGGGCGCTGGTGCTCATCCATCTGATCGAGGCGGCGGCGCGCGCGCCGCGCGACCCCGAGACCGGCACGTGGATCGGCGATCGCATGCGCGAGCTCGAGGCGGTCGCCGCCTCTACCGATGCGACACTGGTGCACGACTGGATCGATCGCCGCCACGCTGCGGAGCAGCACGCCGCGCTGGTGCCGGCCCGCACCGGTCAGGTGCGCCGCACGGTCGAGGAGGTCGTCGAGGAGAACCGGCTGCTGCGGCGGCTGTTCCTCGGGCCGGAGCCGGACCTCCGCACGATGCCCGAGGGGGTCGGCGCCGATCACGCGATCGACGCGCTTCTCCGGCACGCCACCACGCTCGAGCCCTGCCTGGTGGCCAGCCCTCCCGGAGGCGGGCGGCTCCGGGTGGTGCTCGGCACCCACCTTGCACTCGGTCGCCCCAGCTCCCTCTTGCCGATCCTGTGCGACGCCGATCCCGGCGTGCTCGCCGATCGCCTCGGCATGACCGAGCGGGGGCTGGCGACGCTGGAGCGGGCGCGCGGTGGCACGCTGGTCCTTTGCAACATCGACAAGCTGTCGACCGACAGCATGCAGGCGCTATGCGGCTGGCTCGACGAGCTGGCGGCCCGCGGCACGACCGACACCTGGGTGGTGGGCACGACGCGGCCGGAACGGATCCCGGATGGGAAGGGTCGTGGTCGGGGGGAACAGGAGGCGTGGTGGGAGCTGGCGACGCGCCTCGGAACGCCGGTCATCCTGCCGTCGATCACCGAGCGGGCCGACCAGCTACCGCTCCTCATCGAGACGCTGGTCGCGGAGGCCTGCCGGCCCGATGGGCGACCGCTACCGCGGGTGCCACAGGCGTTCGTGGACGCCTGTCGCGCCCATCACTGGCCGGAGAACATCGCCGAGCTGCGGCGGGTGGTACTGGCCGCGGTCGAGCTGGCACGCCGGGGAGTGCTGAGCCTCGCACCGTTACCGGGGGGGCGCCCCGATGCAGTCCGACCCTACCGCCAGGCGGCCGAGGGGTTCGACCGTGCGGTGCTGACACAGGCGTTGCAGGCGAGCGAGGGCAACGTGCCGCACGCGGCACGGTTGCTCGGCTTGCCGGAGTCGACCTTCCGCTACAAGGCCCGCAAGCTCGAGCTCGACACGAGAGACTTCGAACCGAAGGCGACCGACGCGAGCGACTGATCGGCTGCCGTCACCGGTGCGCACGGTGCGCGTGCCGTCACCGGGGTGTGCGTCTTCGCGGTGGCGTCGGAGTCTAGCGCCACAGCCACCAGAAGATGTCGACCAGGCTGAGACCCATCGAGATCAGGTAGAACATGGTGACCTCCGGCTTCGCGAGTCGTCGCCGGCGGACTTCACCGCCGTCGTCGCCTCGTCGTGAGGTGGTCGACCTACCTGGCGCCGGTCCCTTGCTCCGCGCGTCCACGGGGGCCGGCGTCGATCTCAGGACGTCCTGGCTCCTCCCGTCCTCCTCCGCCCCGCACGTCTTCCTATCGACGAATCTGCAGTTTCGCATAA
>JASFRE010000424.1:0-4268 GCA_050115055.1 Candidatus Eiseniibacteriota bacterium
TTCGCCGACGAGCTCCTGGTCGTCGACACCGGCAGCCGCGACCGCACGCCGGAGCTGGCCGCGGCGCACGGAGCCCGCGTGGTCGAGCTGCCCTGGCGCGGCTTCGGACCGACCAAGGACGCCGCGTTGCGCCTGACGCGCGGCGACTGGATCCTCGCCCTCGATGCCGACGAGGTGGTCGATGCGCGCCTGGCAGGTGCCATTCGCTCCGTGGTCGAGGCGCCGCGGCGGTCGGGTCCGTTGCCGGACCGACCGGAGTCCGGATGCCCGGCGCACGCCGGCCCGGCCGGCTACGCGGTTTGCCGGCGTGGCTTCTTCCTCGGGCGCTGGCTCGCCCACGGCGGTTGGTACCCGGACTGGGTGCTCCGGCTGGTGCGGCGCGGTGCCTTCACGATGTCCCACGATGCCGTGCACGAGTCGCTCACGGTGGACGGGCCGGTCGCGCGCCTCGAGGGCGAGCTGCTCCATCTGACCGATCCCGATCTCGCGGGCTATCTGCGCAAGATGATCACCTACGCCGACCTCGGCGCGCGCATGCTGTACGACCGCGGCGTCCGCTTCCGCGTCGTGCAGCTGCTCGTGCACCCGTCCGCCACCTTCCTGAAGCGGTACGTGCTGAAACAGGGCTGGCGCGACGGTCTGCCGGGTCTCTTGCTGGCGCTCTTCTCGGCCGTGCATGTGCTCGTCAAGTACGCACGCCTCTGGGAGCTCGGACGCGCCGCACCGCGGCCGGCGATGCCGTCGCCGCCGGTCGAGACCGAGGCAGCGGGCGACGCGGCCTCGCCGGCAGCGGGCGACGCGGCCTCGCCGGCAGCGGGCGACGCGGGCCTGACGGCCGTGGCCGAGGCGGCACCCCTCGAGCCGCCGCCGGTGCGCGGGGCCGCGGTACCAGCACTCGACGCGCACCGCATCCTCGTGGTCCGCGCCGACCGTCTCGGCGACGTCCTGCTCGCCCTGCCGGTCCTGGGCGTGCTGCGCGAGCGCCTGCCGCGCGCGCATCTGACGCTCTTGACCAGCGCACCGCTCGCACCGCTCCTGGCCGGGCACCCGTGGCTCGACGTGTTGCACGTGGACGATCGGCGGGGCAGCCACGCCGGATTCGCCGGCTGGCGACGTCTGGTCGGCGAGCTGCGCGCCGCCCGCCATGATCTGGCGCTGGTGCTGCGTCCGACCCTGCGCCATGCGTCGCTCGTGCGCGCGGCCGGCATCCCGGTGCGGGTCGGCACCACCTATCGCGCCTACGCCCCGCTGTTCAACCGGCGCGTCGGATTGCACCGGCGCCGCAGCGGTGCCCACGAGCGCGATCTGAACCTGCGCATGCTGGCGGCGGTGATCGGCGCGGTGTCGCGACGCGACCCGTGGTTGCCGGTGACCGACGCGAGCCGTCGAGCGGCGCGCGCCTTGCTGGTGGACGCCGCGGGCAGGGGCGGCGCGCCATCCGGCGCGGGTGATGCGGGGGCGCTCGTCGTCGTGCATCCGGGCAGCGGTGGTTCGGCTCGCGACTGGCCGCTGGCCGCCTGGCAGGTCCTCGTCGGCGATCTGCTTGGCCGGGGGTTCCGCGTCGCGATCACCGGCATGGCCGCGGAAGCCGGGCGGGCGGCGTCGATCGTGGCTGCGGCGCCGGCTGCCATCGACCTCTGCGGGCGCACCGAGCTGCCGGTCCTGGCGGCGTTGCTGGCCGAGGCGTCGGCGGTGATCGCCGCCTCGACCGGTCCGTTGCATCTGGCCACCGCGGTCGGCACGCCGGTCGTCGGACTCTATCCGCCGATCCGCGATGCGACGCCCCTCCGCTGGGGGCCGTGCGGCGCGCGCACCGCCGTGCTGCAGGCGCCGGCACCGAGCTGCCCGCGGTGCATCGAGGAACGGTGTCCCTACTGGGACTGCATGCACGCCATCACCCCCGATCAGGTGCGCTCGACGCTCGTCGCGCTGCTCGATGCGCACCGTCCACGCCCAGTCACCCATGCGTCGCCACCCACTTGACCGGGGCGACGCGGCATTGGTAGCGTGCGAGGTTCCGGCGGCGACGCCTGATCGACGCCGGGGGGACCGGTGCGCCTGGTGCGGCGTGATAGGGAGTGCGATGAGCGGCAAGGATCGCGATCGGAAGACAGCTGGACGGCGCAGCCGCCGCACGCACGACGAGTCGGTCGAGCGGCCGGATCAGGAGGATGCCGACGTCATACCCGACAACGGTCTGGCGACGGCACGCCGCGACCGCACGGTGGGCGGCGACGGCGACGCCGTCGCTCCGGAAGTCGAGGCCGGGGGCGGGGTGGCGCCGTCGGGGGCGGGCCAGTCGGCGGCCGGCGTGTCCGGCGACCTGGCGGCACTCGAGGCCGAGCTCGAGGCGGCGCGGGCCGATGCGGCGCGTCTCAAGGAGGACTGGCTCCGCGCGCTGGCCGAGGCCGACAACACCCGCAAGCGGAGCGCGCGCGAGATCGAGGAACAGTCCCGCCGCGCGCGCGAGCAGGTCCTGGCCGAGTTCCTGGCGGTGGTCGACGATGTCGAGCGCGCCCTGGTGGCGATCGGCGCGGCACTGCCCGCCGGACCGGCCGGCGCCGCCGAGCCCGGTGCCGCGACCAGCAACGCGGGCGGCCCCGCATCCGCCACCTCAAGTGACGCCTCGGCCGCGCCGGCCGGTGATGACCCGACCGCCGGGGCCGCGCCGGTCGACCCGAGCTACGAGGGCATCGTCGCCGGACTGACCCTCATCCACTCGCGCTTCATGGACACGCTGGCGCGCTTCGACGTCAAGCCGATGGCCAGCGAGAACACTCCGTTCGACCCGCACCTGCACGAGGCCGTCATGCGCGAGACCCGGCACGGCGTGGAACCCGACCAGGTCATCCAGGTCATCCAGAAGGGCTACTGGATCGGTGAACGGGTGCTCCGCCCGGCACGGGTCGTGGTCTCCGGTTGAACGCGGGAGCGTGAGTGCGTTGACGAAGCGCGACTACTACGAGGTCCTCGGTGTCGAGCGCGGGGCATCGGCCGACGCCATCAAGCGGGCCTATCGCAAGCGGGCGCTCGAATACCATCCGGACCGCAACCCCGGCGATGACACGGCCGAAGAGCGTTTCAAGGAGGCCACCGAGGCCTACGAGGTGCTGACCGACTCGGAGAAGCGCGCGCGCTATGACCAGTTCGGACACGCCGGCGTCGAGGCCGGCGGCTACGGTGCCCCGCACTTCACCGACATCTCCGAGGCGCTGCGCACCTTCATGCGCGACTTCGGCTTCGGCGGCTTCGACTTCTTCGGCGGCGGCGCCGGGGAGACGACCGGCGACCGGCGGCGCGGCTCCGACCTGCAGCTCAAGCTCCGCCTGACGCTCGAGGAGATCGCCGCCGGGGTCAAGAAGACGCTGTCGGTCAAGAAGCAGGTGCGCTGCGCGACCTGCGATGGGACCGGTGCTGCCAGCGGCTCGTCGCGCATGACGTGTTCGACCTGCGGTGGTCGCGGCGTCGTGCGCCAGGTGTCGCGCTCGCTGTTCGGGCAGTTCGTGCGCGAGTCGGCCTGCCCGCAGTGCGATGGGCTCGGTGAGATCGTGCGCGACCCGTGTCGCGACTGTCAGGGAGAGGGTCGTCACCGCGGCGAGGAGACGATCACCGTCCAGGTGCCGCCCGGTGTGACGACCGGCAACTACATCCCGCTCCGCGGCCAGGGGGACATCGGCCTGCGCGGCGGCCCCGCCGGCGACCTGATGGTGGTCATCGAGGAGCTCGAGCACGACATCTTCGTGCGGCACGGCAACGACATCCTGCTCGATCTGCCGGTCAGCTACGCGCAGGCGGCGCTCGGCGACCGCGTCGAGGTCCCGGTGCTTGACGGCCACGTCCGCCTGCAGATCCCGGCCGGCATCCAGAGCGGCAAGATGCTGCGCATCCGCCACCGCGGGCTGCCGGCGCTGCGTGGCGGCGCCCGCGGCGATCAGCTGGTGCGCGTCCGGGTCTGGACGCCGTCGAAGCTGAGCAGCACGGAGCGCGAACTGCTCGAGAAGCTGCGCGAGGTCGAGACGGCGCCGCCGACCGCCGGCGGTGACCGGGAGGCACCGGGCTGGTTCGAGCGGCTGCGCGATGTCTTCAGCGGCTGATCGCCTGCCCGGCGGTGGCGAGCGCCGCTACTGGTGCCGCCTCGAACCCGACGGCGAGACGGTGGTCTTCGATGACGATGAGACCCGTCATCTGCGCACCGTGATGCGCCGCCGGGCCGGCGAGCGGGTGGAGGCGCTGGACGGCAGCGGGCGCGTCCTCACGGTCGAGCTCGA
>JASFRE010000425.1:0-4267 GCA_050115055.1 Candidatus Eiseniibacteriota bacterium
TCGGGATCGCTCGAGCCGGAGCCGTCGAAGGTGATGTCCGCGCCCGGCTCGGCGCCGTAGGGCCCGCCGGCGTCGCAGAGCGGCGGCTGATTCGCTGCCGCGACATCGGCCGTCGTGGCGCAGCTCGACGAGACGCCGCAGTTGTCGTCGACGGTCAGCGTGACGGTATAGAGCCCGGAGCTCGCGTAGGAATGCGTCGGCGTGGCTCCGGAGCCGGTGGAGCCGTCACCGAAGTCCCAGACATAGCTCGTGACGCTGCCGCCAGGATCACTCGATCCGCTTCCGTCGAAGCCGATCGGCTCGCCTGCGGTGCCGGTATAGGGGCCACCCGCATCGCACAGCGGTGGTGTGTTGCCACTGCCGCTCAGCGCCACCGAGACCGGGGAGTTGATTGCATTCGACGAGGTGATGGTCAGCTCGCCGGACTGCAACGCCGTGCTCGGCGGTGTGAAGCCGAGCGTCAGCATGACGGAGGAGCCGTCCCCCGGCAGATCGAACGGTGTCGGAGGTGCGATCTCGAGAGAGAAGCCGCTACCGGTCACCTGCAGGTCGGTGATGGTCAGGATACTGACCGGATCATTGATGTCGTTGAAGAGGTCGATGGTCAGCGTACCGGTCTCGCCGACGGTGATGCAGTCTCCGAAGTCGAGACTCGTGGGATCGACGCCGATCACCGGCGTCTGTGCCACGCTGGTGCCGGACAGCGCGCTGATCCCCCACAGGAGCATGGCCAGCGAAAAGACAAGGGTGCGTTTGCGCATCAGTGGTCTCCAGCCCGATCGCTTGGGTTGAGGGCGCGATTGTGGGGTGCGAGGCGCAGGGCGGGCGGGGGACGCCACGGACCCGCGACCGGGCCGTCGCCGTTCGGTACGCTCGCACGACTCGCATGGGCATCCGGCGGGGCCGGACGCACGTGACGCCTCCCCGGGTCCCGGGGACGCCGGGGGGCTCTCCGACCACCGGAGGGACGGTCGGTGAGCCCCAACACTATAGCACAGAATGGGTGGATCCCTCGCCCCGCCCGGCTGGCGGCCCAGATGCGGACCGGGGCCGGGGGCTTTGGCCCCACGTGCTCCGTGGGGATCGGGCGTCGCTCCGCGCTGCGGCGGTGACTGGACCGCCTAGCGGCCGAGATCCTCGGCCAGGGCGCGGCGTTGCTCCTCCGTCAGCTCGGTTTCGAGCTCGAGCCCCGGCAGGTCGCAGCCCAGGGCGACCGGCACGCGGCCCCCGGTGGCGAACTTCAAGTACTGCACGGCGCTCAGCCGCCGCTCGCCGACCTGTCGCGGGTCGAAGCCGGGTCGCACCGTCGTGCCATCGTCCAGACGCGTGTAGATGTGACCGGGCAGCGACTTCCACTGCTCGAGCTTGCGCACGCGCTCCACTGGATCGTCGATCTCGATCAGCAGCGCGCAGCCGAGCTCACCATCCCCGCCGAGCAGCTCGTTGTAGGTCTCGATCTCGTGCTGGATCGCCGACTCCTTGACGATCTGCTCGGCGCGCATCATCTCCTGGATCTGGTAGCGCACGGTGTCGCGGTTCTCGAACAGGAACGTGAGCACGTCGCCGAGATGGATGCGGCGTGGACGCTTGATCTCCATGATGCGACGCCGCATGGCGCTGCGCTGCGTCTCGTAGGTCTGGTAGTCGATGATCTCGTGTCGCTCGACCAGCTTGCTCATCGCCATCTCCCGCTCGCTTTCCGATCGTCGCCTGACTGCCCTGGAGGCGCCGTGTCACCGCTTCTCGTCGAACCGGTACTCCGGTCGAGGTCAGACCTCGCCGCCCTCGTCGGGCTCTGGCTCGACGCGATTCGCGAAGCCGTCTTCCCGGTAGGCGCGCGCCAGGATGGACATCGGATGCATCGGCTTGCGTCCGGCATGCTGCGCGAACTGCAGCGCTGCCAGCGGGCAGTCGGTCGCCCAGATCTCCGCCTCGGCGCCCTGCATGCCGTCGAATGCCTTCTTGCCGATGCGCTGCGAGGGCTCGAAGCCGGCCGTGCGCATCGCGTAGGTACCGTCATGCCCGCAGCACTCGGTCACCGACACGGGCCGGACGCCCGGGATCTTGCGCAGGAGGTCGCGTCCCTTGAATCCGACCTGCTGGGCGCGCAGGTGGCACGGAGCGTGGTAGGCGACCGGTCCGGCCGGGGTGCTCTTGAAGTCGGTGTTGAAACGGTCCTCCTTGCGGAGTGACCAGAGGTACTCGCCGGGGTCGCGCACGGCGTCCCCGACCCGTGCAGCGCGCTCGCGGTCTCCGGTGTCGACCAGCTCACGGTACTCCTGGCGCAGCATCATCGAGCAGGTCGGGTTGATCGCCACCACGATGGCGCCACGCTCGACGAATGGCAGCAGGATCTCGAGGTTGCGCCGCGCATGACGGCGCACGGTCTCGAGATCACCGCGCTCCCAGGCCGGCATCCCGCAGCACTCGAGGCCCCTGGCGCAGCGCACGTCGACGCGGTTCCGGCGCAGCACCTCGACCGTGTCACGGCCGATCTCCGGCTCGTTGTGCTCGACATAGCAGGTCTGGAAGAGCACCACCTCGCCCCCGGGCGCGTCGCCGATCAGGCCCTCGCGAGCCGCCCAGGCCGAGAAGGTCTGACCGGCGAAGTCGGGGAGGAGCTTGTCGCGATGAATGCCCAGCAGCTTCTCCATGAACCACCGGTGGGCGCCGACGCGGTTCATCACGTTGGCCATGCCCAGACTCGCGCGTGCCACGGAGGCGGTCCGGTCCGGATCGGCGAGGACGCGGTCGGCGACCGCCAGGCCCTCGCGACGGGCGCGCTGGGCCTGGTAGCGGTGGACCAGCTTCGGGAAGTCGAGCTGGTACTCGTGGCCGTCTCGCACCGTGTAGGGACACTCGACCTCGCAGAGCTTGCACTGGAAGCACTGGCTCATGACCCGCCGCGTCTCGTCGGGTGTGATGCGGCGCACGTCGCCGTCGTGTTGCTCGTCGATCAGGCGGAACAACGTCGGGAAGGCGTCGCAGTACTTGAAGCACCTGCGGCAGCCATGGCAGATCTCGAAGGTGCGCTCGATCTCCTGATCGAGCGCCGCGGCGTCCCAGTAGGTCGGGTCGGTGGGATCGTAGGACAGACCGTTGGTCGGTGAGTAGCTGATCGGTTTCTGCCCGTCGCTCATCGGGGAGCCTCCTCGCAGTGCCGGACGGCGAGCCGGACGGACGGCTGGTGCCGCGGCCCGGCGGAGAGTCGCGGGCGGCGCCCACCCGCGTCGCGGCCGGGCGCCGTCTCCGAACCGGCGCCGCCCGGCCCCGGGTGGCCGGGGTGTGCGGGCGCCGGGGGCGTCGGGTCAGCCGACGTCGTTGAGCAGGGACTGGAAGCGCCCGGCGTGGGACTTCTCCGCCTTGGCGAGCGTCTCGAACCAGTCGGCGATCTCCTCGAAGCCCTCCTCGCGGGCCGACTTCGCCATGCTCGGGTACATCTCGGTGTACTCGTGCGTCTCGCCGGCGACGGCCGACTTCAGGTTCTCGACCGTGTCGCCGATCGGCAGGTCCGTGGCCGGATCGCCGACCTGCTTCAGGTAATCGAGGTGCCCGTGCGCGTGCCCGGTCTCGCCCTCGGCGGTCTCGCGGAAGTTGCCGGCGATCTCCGGGTAGCCCTCGACATCGGCCACCTTGGCCATCCAGAGGTAGCGGCGGTTGGCCTGCGACTCTCCCGCGAAGGCCTCCTTCAGGTTGTCGTGCGTCTTCGTTCCCTTGAGCTGAGCCATGGTTTCCTCCTAGACCCCGCGGCCGCAGGCCGCGCAGATGACCTCGTACTCGATGTGCACGTCCTCGACGTGCAGCCCGTCCGGCAGCGTCACCGGCGGCGATGGGCGCGGCAGGACGCCGCGATCGATGTCGAAGATGGCGCCGCATTCGCGGCAGATGGCGTGATCATGATCCCGCGCCGTGCCGTCCACCCGCAGGCGGTCGCCCTGGGCACCGAGCCGGCGGATCAGGCCCCGCTGGGCGAGGGTCTCGAGCGTGGCGTAGACCGTCGACAGCGACAGCGAGGGGTGACCGGGACGCAGTGACTCGAGCAGCATCTCGGCGGAGGGATGGCGGCGATCGGTCGCGAGGGCAGCCAGGATGGCGACGCGCGGCGCGGTCGCCCGGATTCCCGCCACACGCAGCCGCTCGGCCGCCCTCCGGCTCGAGTCCGCCCTGTCGTTCTCCGGTTGGTTCATAGAGGTTGCTACCTTGCAATCATTACGATCTGGCGGCCACCGCGGGGATTCAGGCCGGATGGCCGGGGGCGTCCCCGGTG
>JASFRE010000426.1:0-4265 GCA_050115055.1 Candidatus Eiseniibacteriota bacterium
GGTGATGGGGCAACCGCGACGCGGCGCGTGCGTCTGCGCGTGTCCGGCATCGTGCAGGGCGTCTTCTTCCGCGCCGCGACGCGCGACCGCGCCCGTGCGCTGGGCCTCAAGGGGTGGGTGCGCAATCTCGTCGACGGGCGCGTCGAGCTGGTCGCCGAGGGACCGGCGGCGGCGGTCGACGAGCTGGTCCGCTTCTGCCGGCGGGGACCGCGTGGGGCGGTGGTCGACCGCGTCGACCGCGTCGACGAGACGCCTCGCGGCGATCTACCCCCATTCGAGGTGAGGCGATGACCGATGCGAACCGGACTCTCTGGCGGGCCGCGGTCGGGATGTGGCTGCTCGGCGGCGTGGCCGGTGTCCTGCCGGCGGCGGCCCTGCCGATCTTCGCGGCGCGCGAGGGGCTGTCCTGCCGGACCTGTCACGTGGATCCCTCGGGTGGCGGCATGCGGAACGGCTTCGGTTTCGAGTACGAGCGAGCGCGCCATGCCCTGGTGCCGGAGATGCGCTGGCCCGGATTGCCCGAAGCGCAGCCCGAGCCGGCCCCGGGCCTGACGGTCGGCGCCGATCTGCGCGGTATCTACTACGGCCTCAACCAGCGCGACGTCGCCGGGTTTCCCGACGCGCAGTCGACCTTCATCCGCATGCAGAGCGCGCTCTACGTCGCCTACGCGCCGCTCGATCGACTGACCCTCTATCTGAACGCCGACCTCGATCAGCCACTGGGACCGGAGGCCTGGGGGCTGGTGCGATTCGGCCCGGATGCGCACGCCTACACGCGCCTCGGGTCGTTCCGGATCCCCTATGGACTGCGGCTCGACGATCACACGCTCTACGTGCGGCGCGACCTGCCGGGAGGCGGCTTCGAGCTGCTCGGCCGTGGCGGCGACCCGCGCACGCCCGACACCGGCGTCGAGCTCGGATGGACCGACCGCCGCCACACGGTCCAGGTGGCGATCACGCACGGGGCCGGGGGCCGGCGCGACGGTGCCGATCGGAACGTCGCCGTGACCGCGCGCGCCAGCCATGACCTCGGCCGCCTGCTGGCCGGCGTCACCACGCACCTCGACACCGACGGCAGTGGAGGGTCGGCGGTCGAGCGCCGACGCTACGGCGTCTACGGCACGCTGCGCGTCACCGACCGCCTGGTGCTGCTCGGCGAGCTGCACCTTGCCGAGGACACGCTCGCCGGCCCGGAGACCATGACGCGCGCGCTGCTCGGCTGGGGCGAGGCGGATCTGTTCCTCGGCCGCGACGCGCGGCTTCGATTGCGCTACGACTACGTCGACACCGATCGCGACCGCGCGCTGGCGGCGGCCGAGCGCTACGCGATCGAGGTGGACCTGACCCCGCTGCCCTTCGTCACCCAGCGGTTTGCTTACCGCTACGTGTCGAGCGAGCTCGGCCCCGAGCTGGACGAGCTCATCGCCATGTGGCACTTCTCCTTCTAGGGCGGGCGGAGCGACGCCATGGACGAGCGCCAGGCCCGACGCCGTGCCGCGGAGCTCAGGCGCGAGCTCGACGAGCACAACTATCGCTACCACGTGCTCGACGCGCCGGTGATCGCCGATGCGGAGTACGATCGCCTGTTCCGCGAGCTCGAGGAGCTCGAGGTCCGCTTCCCGGCGCTGGTGACCCCGGACTCGCCGACCCAGCGGGTCGGCGCGCCGCCGCTCGATGCCTTCCCGACCGTCGCGCATGCGGCGCCGATGCTGAGCCTCGGCAACGTCTTCGGTGCCGACGAGCTGCGCGAGTTCGAGGCGCGGCTCCGGCGCCTCACCCCGGAGCGGCCGCCCGAGGGCTACGTCTGCGAGCCGAAGGTCGACGGGCTGGCGGTCGAGCTGGTCTACGAGGATGGGCGGCTGGCGGTCGGCTCGACGCGCGGCGACGGCATGCACGGCGAGGAGATCACCGCCAACCTGCGGACGCTGCGGGCCATTCCGCTCCGGCTCCGGGGCGAGCGGCTGCCGGAGCTCCTGGCGGTGCGCGGCGAGGTCTTCATCCACACCGCCGATTTCGAGCGCTTCAATGCCGAGCGCGCGACCCGTGGCGAGCCGCTCTACGCCAACCCGCGCAATCTGGCGGCCGGCTCGCTCCGCCAGCTCGACTCCCGCGTCACCGCCTCGCGCCCGCTCGACATCTTCTGTTATGGCATCGGTGTGCTGCGCGGCAAGCAGCTCGCGAGCCAGGGGGAGGTGCTCGAGACCCTGCCGCGCTGGGGGCTCAAGACCAACCCGCTCAGCCGGCGGTGCTCCGGCATCGACGAGGCGGTCGCCTACTATGAGGAGCTCGCCGCGCGCCGCCATGACCTCGACTACGCCATCGACGGCATCGTGGTCAAGGTCGACCAGCTCGACCACCAGGAGGTGCTGGGTGTCAAGTCGCGCTCGCCGCGCTGGGCGGTGGCCGCCAAGTTCGCGGCGGAGCAGGCGACGACGACGGTGCGCGACATCGTGGTCCAGGTCGGACGCACCGGGGCACTGACGCCGGTGGCGGAGCTCGAGCCGGTGCAGGTGGGTGGTGTCGAGGTGCGGCGCGCGACCCTTCACAACCAGGACGAGATCGAGCGCAAGGACGTGCGGATCGGCGACACGGTGCTCGTGCAGCGCGCCGGCGACGTGATCCCGGAGATCGTGCGCGTGGTTCTCGAGCGGCGGGACGACAGCGTGCGGCGCTTCGAGATGCCCCGGACCTGCCCGGCCTGCGGTGCCGCGGTGGTGCGGGAGGAGGGGGAGGTGGTGAGCCGCTGCATCGGGCTCGACTGCCCGGCGCAGATCAAGGAGAACGTGCGCCACTACGCCTCGCGCGGCGCCATGGACATCGAGGGCCTGGGCGACAAGCTGGTCGCGCAGCTGGTCGATCGCGACCTCGTGCGGCGGGTGCCGGATCTCTACGCGCTGACCGCCGAGCAGCTCGAGGGGCTCGAGCGCATGGGCGCCAAGTCGGCCGCCAATCTGCTCGAGGCGCTGGAGCGCTCGAAGCGGCGCCCATTGCCGCGCTTCCTCTTCGCGCTCGGCATCCGGCACGTCGGCGAGCACGTGGCGCGGCTCCTGGCCGCGGCGTTCGGCGAGCTCGAGCGCCTTGCCGCCGCCGATCACGAGGCACTCGAGGCGGTTGCCGGCATCGGCCCCGAGGTAGCGGGTGCCGTGCGCACCTTCTTCGACGAGGCGGCGAACCGCGCAGTGGTCGACGGCCTGCTCGCCGCGGGCGTCATCCCCGAGCCGGTGCCGGTCGAGACGGCCGGCGCGGCGCCAGCGGCGGATGCCGCGGCGGCGGATGCCCCGGCAGCGGATGCCCCGGCAGCGGATGCCGCGGCGGCGGATGCCCCGGCGGCGGATGCCCCGGCGGCGGCCCAGGAGGCGGAGGGCCGCACCCGGGATGCCGTGCGGGGACGGACCTTCGTCTTCACCGGCACGCTCGAGGGCATGACGCGGCGCGAGGCCGAGGAGGCGGTGACGGCACTCGGCGGGCGCGCCACCGGGTCGGTGTCGGCGCGGACGGACTACGTGGTGGCCGGCGAGGCGGCGGGCTCGAAGCGCGCCAGGGCGGAGACACTCGGCGTGCGCGTGCTCGACGAGGCGGCCTTCCGGGCGCTGCTCGCGGCGGCGCGCGGCTGAACCGGCGCCGGCAGGGACGGAGTCTCCATGCAGGGACGCTACCGGATCGTCGATCACACCGCCGATGTGGCGCTCGAGGCGCGGGCCACCGCGCCGGCGGCGCTCTTCGATGCCGCCGCGCGCGGCATGCGGGCGCTCCTGGTCGGTGCCGACGAGGAGACGGCCGTCGCGGCGCCAGACGCCGGAGCGGCAACGGAGGACGCGGCGGCGCCGGAGGACGCAGCGGCGCCGGAGGACGCGGCGGCGCCGGATGCCGCGGCGACGCCGGATGTCGCACGGGTCGAGCAGATCGCAATCGAGGCCCACGATCCGCCGGAGCTCCTGGTCGCCTGGCTGCGCGAGCTGCTGTGGCTCACCAACAGCCGCGGCTGGCTCTATGCCGGCGCCACGTTCGACACGCTGCGGCTGGACGGTGGGCCGCCGTGCCGGCTGCGTGCCATGGTGCGCGGCGTCGAGGCGGACGCCGGCGAGCTCGTGCGCGAGCTCAAGGCCGTCACCTACCACGACCTCGTCCTCGAGCGACACGGTGACGGCTGGTCGGCGCGCGTCGTCTTCGATGTCTGACACGGCGCGCCCCGGGCCCACCGTGCGGCCCGGGCGCCACGCCGGTCACCCGCCGTTCCGGCGGGACCGCGAGGGGAGAGCAGCATG
>JASFRE010000427.1:0-4263 GCA_050115055.1 Candidatus Eiseniibacteriota bacterium
GACCGCGATAGGCGTCGGCGTAGATGCGCGCCGCCTCGGCCTCGCCGTCGCCCCGCAGGCGTTCGGCCTCCGACTCGGCGGCAGCCAGGATCTCGGTGCGCTCGCGGTCGGCCTCGGCGCGGATCTTCTGGGCCTCGGCCTCGCCCTGCGAGCGGTAGCCGCTGGCGATGCGCGCGCGCTCGGCCCGCATGCGCGCGAAGACGCTCTGCTGATTCTGGAGCGGGAAGCTGAGCCGCCGCACACCGAGGCTCACCACCTCGATTCCGAAGTCGCGACGGGCCACCTGGCGACAGGCCTCGAAGACGGCGGTCTCGAGCCGGGCGAGGCCGTCCGACTCCGGCGTCGACGGCACGATGGCGGCGAATGGCATGTCGCCGAGGGCGCTGCCAAGCTCCGACTGCACCAGCGCCACGAGCCGTGCCTCGGCGAACTCGCGCAGCATCAGCGCCGCCAGGTACTGCAGCGGATCGGCAATGCGCCACGACACGTACGTCGAGACGATGACGTTCTTCTTGTCGGCCGTCAGGAACTCGGTGTCGTCGGTGCCCGTGAACAGGATGCGGCGATCGAAACGCGTCACGCGCTGGATCGGTGCCGGCAGCTTGGCGTGGATCCCGGCCTCGCTGTGCACGGCGACCGGTCGACCGAACTGCGTGATCACCACGTGCTCGGTCTCGTCGACGATGACGAACGCGGTGGCGAGCGCCACCACGACGAGGATGATGACCGCGAACAGGACGAGACCTCTGACGCCTGCCATGATCCCCCTCACTCCCTCGGTGTGTCGCCGTCCGGCCTGGGCGCCGCACGGCCTGGCGGACCGGGAAGGGTCCCCGTGGCGCCGGGCCGGGTGCCGGCGGGCGCCCGGCCACCCAGTGCCTCGGGCCAGAACAGCTCGACGGGAGACCCGGCGGGCCCGCCGCCGATCCAGAGGTCGATCTCGCCGCCCTGGCCGGCGTGGACATACTTGCGGGGCGCCGCGAGGGCGCGCTCCAGGGTCTCCAGATGGAGCCGGGTCTCGGTGATGCGTGGACCACGCGCGTGCGCGGCGGCGATCTGCCGGAAGGCGTCGGCGGTCCCCCGGGCGCGCTGGATGGCGGTCGTCGAGTCGGCACGAGCGCCGGCGAGCAGCCCGGCTGCCTCGCCCGCGGCACCGGCCTCGGTGCGCGCCGCATAGCCGTTGGCGTCGTGGATCGACCGTTCGCGATCCTCGAGCGCGCTGGCGACGTCGCGAAAGGCGTCGTGCACGGTGGCCGGCGCATGCACGTCGAGGAGCCGCGCGTCGACGACGCGGCAGCCGATGTCGAGCGTCTCGACCTGTTCGACGAGCAGCTCGCGCAGCGTCTGCTCGGCGGAGCGGCGCGCGGTCGTGTAGAGCACGTCGATCGTCATCCGTGCGGCGATCTCGACCAGGTCGCGGCGCGCGAGCGCTGCGATCAGCCGGTCGGGACTCTCGATGCCGAGGGCGAAGCGCACGGCGTCGTCGACCGTGTAGTGAACGACCGCACGCAGGTCGATGATGTTCTCGTCCGCGGTGACGTAGAAGGCCTGGTCCTCGATCGGCGGGCGCTCGCCGGTGGTCGGGCCGCGGAAGCCGACCGGGACCTGCCGCACACGGTCGACGTCGACGGCCAGACCGCGACCGAGCGGCGGTGGCCAGTGCAGGTAGAGCCCCGGCCCGCGGGGGCCGCCGACGACGCGACCGCCGAGCTGCAGGATGCCGTGCTGCCCCGGCTGCACGATCAGGATGATGCTCGCGGCGACGGCCAGCGCCAGGAGTACCAGGAGCGGCACGAGCACCGAGCGACGGAGCAGGTGGTGCCACCGCAGATCGCGCGAAGCGGCGACCAGCCGCCGGAACTGCTCGCCGGCCTCCGCGAGCCCCTCGCGGATCGCACCGCGCCGGAAGCTGACGATCAGCAGGAAGGCGAGCACGAAGGCGGCGAGTACCTTGATCGCGGCCACCCAGGCGGGATCGCTGCTCTCCAGACTCGAGAGGACGCCGAGTCGCACGGCATCCGCCGCGACCGCGTCGAGCAACAGGCCGGCCGCCAGGCTGACCAGGATGATCGAGCCGAGATAGACCCGCAGGTAACGGTTGCCGAGGATCCGTGCCACCACCGTCATCGTCGTCGCGTTGGTGGCGGGACCGACGAGCAGGAAGACCAGCGCCGCGCCCGGCGACAGGCCCTTGGCGATCAGCGCGGCTGCCACCGGGGTCGAGGCGCTGGCGCAGAGGTAGAGCGGCACGCCGGCCACCATCATGGCCAGCATCGGCACGATGCCGCGGTCCCAGCCGAGCACCGTCGTGAAGAAGTCGTCGGGCAGGAGAGCGCTCAGGACGCCGGTCAGCGCGATGCCGACCACCAGCCAGAAGCCGATCTCGTCGAGCAGGGTGACGAAGCCGTAGCGCAGCGCGCGACGCGAGCGGGTGCGCCAGGAGAAGGCGGCAGCCGGTCCCGCCGTGGCGGCCGCGGCCGATGCATCGCAGCAGTCGTCCGCCGAGGCGTCGCAGCAGCCGTCATCCTCGGTGGAGGCGCTGGCGGGCGGTTCCGGGGCGCGGCAGCAATCGCCCGCCATCGGCGCGTCGTCGCCGCCGGCGTCGCCCGGTACGGCCGCGACGGACGTGGTCGTGGTAGGGGGCGCGGGGCCGGCGATCGGGGGGTGGCCTGTGGTCGCGGCGCCGGCCTCCGGCCCCGGGCGGCCGACCAGTGCCGCGAGGCCCGCGACGATGCCGGTCGCGATGGCGACGAGCGGTCGGACGATCGCCATCAGCGGGCCGAGTAGCGCCCAGGTGAGCGCAATCGAGTCGACGCCGGTCTCCGGGGTCGAGATCAGAAACGACAGCACCGACGGGCGGCTGGCACCCTTCTCGCGGAGGGCTGCCGCCGCCGGCAGGACGCCGCACGAGCACAGCGGGATCGGCGCGCCGAACAGCGCCGCCAGGGCGACCGAGCGCGGTCGCTCCGGACCGAGATGGCGGGCGATGGCGTGGGTCGAGAGGAACTCGTGCAGCAGCCCGGCCACGAAGAAGCCCACGAGGATGTAGAGCGCGCCCTCGTAGACGATGCGCGCCGTCTCCGCGATGGAGCTGAGCAGGAAGTCGATCATGGGTCGTGGTCGCGGTGGCCGGTGACGCCCGCCGCGCCTCGTGCGGCGGCGGGTCAAATCCCCCAACAGGGGTTTCGTCGGACACCGCGGTCTTGATTAGCTCCCGGGTCGATCCAGGTCACCGTCTCGAGCCGGGATCGCGTGGCGTGCCGGCCCGGCGCCAGCGGCGACCCGGTGGGTGCGCGGTCCTGACGGGACGTCGGCGCGGAACGGCACGGGGCCCGGGATTGCTGCGGGGCCGACCCAGAATAGCACAGGGCGGGCCCCAGGCCTGCTACCATGACGGCCCATCGTGGTTCCTAACATGTTGTGAACACGTCGCTTCACGAACGACGGCAGGAGGATGGAGCATGGGCCAGTACGCGGTCCTCGGTCTCGGCGAGTTCGGCATGTCGGTGGCGCGCACCCTGATCGAGCTGCGCCAGCAGGTGCTCTGCGTCGATTCCGACGAGACCCTGATCCAGCAGGCGGCCCAGATCGCGACGCGTGCCGTGGTCGCCGACGTCAGCGATCGCGAGGCGCTCGCCGAGCTGGCGCTCAAGGACATGGACGCGGTGGTGCTGGCGGTCGGCCGCAGCCTCGAGGCCTCGGTGCTCGCCACCCTCTACCTGCGGGAGATGCAGATCGAGCGCATCATCGCCAAGGCGACCCGCGAGGATCACGCGCGGATCCTCAAGTCCCTGGGGGTCGAGGACATCGTGCTCCCGGAGGTCGAGGTGGGGCGCAAGGTGGCGCAGAAGATCGTCCACCCGAACCTCGTCGACTACTTCCCGCTGCAGCCCGACGTGTCGGTGCGGGAGATGGCGCCGCCGCCGAGCTTCCTGGGGCAGAAGCTCGAGTCGATCGACGCCCTGCGTCGCTGGGGCATCAAGCTCCTGGCCATCCGCGACGACTCGCGGGGCAAGATCGAGATGCTGCCGCCCCCGGGCCTGGTGCTCGAGGGCAAGGACCGCCTGGTGCTGCTCGGGCGTGACGAGGATCTCGACCGGCTGGGCAAGCTCGAGTAGGTCGGTGATCCGGCCCGGCGCCGACCGGCTGGGCAAGCTCGAGTAGGTCGGTGATCCGGCCCGGCGCCGAGCGGGTGGCAGCCGCGCCGTCGGCAGCCCGTCACCGCGTCGAGCGGCCGTCGCGCGGCCAGCGCTCCGCGGGTGA
>JASFRE010000428.1:0-4261 GCA_050115055.1 Candidatus Eiseniibacteriota bacterium
GGCACCACGTTCTTCATCACCCTGTTCGTGATCGCCGGCAACCTGGTGTCGGACATCCTCTACGCAGTCGCCGACCCGAGGATCCGCTATGAGTAGCGCCACGGACACCGGACGTTCCCCGGCGCGCTGGCTGACGGCGGTGGTGCCGGGCCTGCCGGCGCTCCTGGCCGGGCGGCGACTGGCGGGGCTCGGTGGGCTGGGTCTCGGCGCGCTCCTCCTCCTGGTCGCCATCTGGCGCTGGGCCCGGCTGTCGTCCACCCTCGCGGCGCTGGTGGGCGCCGCTCCGGCGGCGGCGCGCGCCTGGGACCACCTGCTGGCCGCGGCGACGATCGTGGGCCTCCTGGCGGCGCTCGTTGCCTGGAACCTGCGCGTGCTGCGGCGACCCCACGACGAGGAACGCCGCGCTGGGGTGAGCGAATGGTCGATCGTGCGGCGGCGCTTCGTGCGCAATCGGGTCGCCACCGCCGGTCTGGCCTGCCTGGTGATCCTCTACCTGGTCGCGGTGCTCGCCCCCTACATCGCCAACTTCGATCCCGACGCGCAGCTCGGGGTCGCCAAGAACCGCCTCCTGCCACCCGGCTCGACCTACTGGCTCGGCACCGACGAGTACGCACGCGACGTCTGGAGCCGCATGGTCTACGGGGCGCGGATCTCGCTCACCATCGGCTTCGTGGCGGTGGCGCTGTCGGTGTCGATCGGCTCGATCTACGGGGCGGTCGCGGCCTACCTCGGGGGCGCCTTCGACACGGTGCTGATGCGCATCGTCGACATGCTGCTCAGCTTCCCCAGGCTGGTGCTCCTGATCGCCATCTCGGCGCTGTTCGAGACCCGCTCGCTGCTCCTCATCATGATCATCCTCGGGCTGAGCGGCTGGATGGGCGTGGCACGTATCGTGCGAGGACAGGTGCTGTCGCTCAAGGAGCAGGACTTCGTGCAGGCGGCGCGGGCACTGGGCGTCGGCTCGCGGCGGATCATTCTGAGACACCTGCTGCCCAACGCCATGGCGCCGGTGATCGTCGCCTCGACGCTGGCAATCGGCGGCACGATCCTGGTCGAGGCAGCGCTGTCGTTCCTCGGGCTCGGGGTGCCCCCGCCCACCGCCACCTGGGGCGCCATGGTCAACGAGGGGCGCCAGCACATCGACTTCGACTCGGCCTACTGGATCTCGACCTACCCGGGGCTGGCGATCGTGTTTGCCGTCGTCTGCTTCAATCTGCTGGGGGACGGGCTCCGGGACGCCCTCGACCCGCGCCTGCGCGGCAGCTGAGCGGTGGTGCGCCAGGACCCACATCCTGCGCGTAACTGCCCACCCCACAATCAATTGAACTCGGTGGACGGGCATGGTAGACTGGAGGCTGGTGGCGAGGGCCGGCTGCGTCCCACCCGTGTGCCCACGCCCCAGTCCCCCAGGTGACGGATCCACCACCCCAACGACGAGCCTGCCCGTGATGCGCCATCCCGAGTCCCGTTCGCCGCTGCTCCTGCTCCCGGTCCTGTGGCTCGCGGTCACCGTCTGCTGCGGTGTCCCGCCGGCCAGCGCCTACTTCGAGGAGACCTTCGAGCAGCGTTTCTTCATCGACGACGGGCACTACCTCACCGACCACTGCATCATCCCGGTCGCCGGCGACGGCTACCACATCTTCTACGGCGTCGGCATCGCCGGTGAGAGCTACCTGTATCCGAACAACATGAAGGACATCGGCCACGCGCGGTCCGACGACCTCGTGCACTGGACGGTTGAGCCGCGGATCCTGCCAACCGTGCCGGACACCTGGAAGAACCGCAACCTCTGGGCGCCACAGGTCATCGAGCACCCCTTGCACGGCTACCTCATGTACTACACAGGGGTCGACTCGTTGTTCACGCAGGCGACCGCCATCGCGCGCTCGGCCGATCTCTACAACTGGGAGGACCTGACGATCGACGAGCCGGCCTATCACCCGGACTCGGTCTGGGCAGCCTGGCGTCCCGGCGTCTGGTCGGATGGCCGGGATCCCTTCGTCTGGGGGATCGAAGGCAGCTACCTGATGGTCAACACCGCCGAGGCGGCCCCGCACTTCACCGGCGGCGACTCGCTCGGGGCGGTCAGCCTCGCCGAATCGACCGATGGCCTCGAGTGGCACGACGTCGGCCTGCCGCTGTTCCTGAACAACAGCAAGCAGACCCTCGAGTCGGTCAGCATCTACCGCCGCCCCAATCTCTACTACATGTTCTACACGCCGACCGGCAGCAGCGGCGGTGGCGTCCGCTACATGACGTCGGAGAACCTGTTCACCGGCTGGGACCGCAATGAGGAGAAGCTCCTGTCGTATCCGGTCGGCTTCGGACCCGGCGAGGTGTTCGAGGGCAACCAGGGTTCGACGCTCTTCAGCCGCGTGATCGACGTCGACCTGGACGGCACGACCTACCTCGGCGCCAAGATCGACACCCTCTACTGGGGCGTCGACACCGTCTTCTTCGCCACCGAGAACGCACTCTACGATCAGTGGTACATCGCCGCCGGCAACGCCTTCGCGCACCAGCCGGCGTTCGGCGATCGCCCGTGGGTGCGCGGCGGCCCCAGATCGCAGCAAGAGGGCTACTTCTGGATCAACTCGGCCGAGACCTACGACGGGCCACTCGGCGTGCAGGATCCAAATGCCCTGCCGCACTACGCCGCCACCGGCATCCTGCGCTCGCGCAATTTCGTCATCACCGGCGAGCACATCAACCTGCGGGTGGGCGGCGGCAACGATCCGGACTACCTGTACGTCGGGCTCGTCCGCGTCTCCGACGGCACCGTGCTCCGCAGGTCGACCGGCGCCGACTCGAACGTGCTCTACCTCCGGCACTGGGACTTGACCGGTCTCCAGGGGGAGACGGTCCGCATCGAGGTGGTCGACCTGCGTGGCGACGCCCCGCTCGGCTACATCGCCGTCGACGACATCCGCGAGGGCCCGGGCCAGGGAGTCGGCATCGGCGATGCCGGCGCCCCCGCCACGCCCGCCCTGCAGCTGGGGAGACCGTTCCCCAACCCGCTGCGCATCGGCAGTGCCACCGTGCCGCTCGATCTCGGCGAGGCGCGTCGCGTACGGCTGGCGATCTACGACGTGCAGGGTCGCCTGCTCGATCTCCTGCACGACGGTCCGCTCACCGGCGGCCACCACGAGCTGCGCTGGACGGGGCTCGACGCCCGCGGTCGGCGCCACGCTCCCGGCACCTACTTCCTCAGGCTCGAGAGCGACGGGCAGGTGACCGCTCGCAAGCTGGTCCTGAGGCGCTGAGCACGAGGCCCGCCGTGGTTGGCCTGGTCCTGGCGCTGAACCGCGTCCTCCCCCGACCGCGCGTCGGCGGACGCGCCTCGCCCCGCGCCTACTGGGAGTGGGAGCGCGCGACCGGCGAGGCACTGGTCGCCAGCCACCTGGGACCGAGCGGCGACCTGGCGGGGCGCGCGGTGCTCGACGTCGGCTGCGGGCTCGGCGGCAAGTCGGTGGCCTACGGCGTGGCCGGGGCGCGCTCGATCGCGGGAATCGACCTGGCCATCGACAACGCCCACGCCTGCCAGCGCTTCGCCGCCGACGGTGACGCCCGGGCCAGCTGCCGGCTCGACTTCGTCGCCGCCGACGCCGCGCGCCTGCCGTTCGCCGATGCTTCTTTCGACACGGTGGTCGCCAACGACGTCATGGAGCATCTGGCCGAGCCTGCCGCCTCGCTCGGCGAGATGGCCCGCGTCACGCGACCGGGCGGCGCCGTCTGGCTCTTCTTCACCCCCTACTACTCGCCGCTCGGCTCCCACCTCTACGACTACATCCGGGCGCCGTGGTGCAACCTGCTCCTCGACCGGCGCCGCATGGAGGTGGCGATCCGCCGCGTGGTGACGCAGCGCTTGCCGGGCGACCCGGAGGCCATCGAGCGCGAGGTGACGCGGGTCATGGACTTCTACGACCATGGCCTGAACCGCATGAGCATCCGGCGCTTCCAGCGGCTGGTGGCCGCCGAATCGCGGCTCGCCATCACCCGCCACGAACACCGCCCTCCCCGCTTCCAGGCGCTCCGGCCGCTGGCCTCGCTGCCGTTTCTCTGCGAGCTCCTGACCGGGCAGGCGATCTTCCGTCTCGAGCGTCGCGGTTGAGAGTGCGGCAAGCTGCCGGGGGCGGGCACCGGGCAGCGACGCGGGGGGCAGGCACCGGCCATCGACACCGGGCTCCCGCGCGCTCAGTCCGGCAGGGGATCTGGGCCACCCGAGGAGACGCGCGCGACGTCGCCCGGCATCGATGGCAGG
>JASFRE010000429.1:0-4255 GCA_050115055.1 Candidatus Eiseniibacteriota bacterium
TACAACTAGGCTGACCGACCGGCCGCGAGCCGGCACTCGGCGGGTCGGTCAGCCTAGTTGTACTGGGCCTTGATGCTGCCCCAGGTGGTGGGCTCGACCGGGATCGGCTCACACGGCGCGCAGGCATCGACACCCTGGGCACCGGAGCCGGCGCAGACCGAACCCCAGCACTCCGGGTCGACCGGCGTCACGTCGTTCTGGCAGCTCACCACGTGGTTGCCGAACGGGAAGCTCGACATGACCTGCGAGAAGCAGCCCTCGGTGGTGGCAACGAGATGGAGGCGGCCGATGACGGCGCTGTCCGGACCGGTCACGCAGTCGAAGGCGCTGGCGATGGTGCCAGTCTGCGGCCCGGGAGCGGTCGGCGTGGTGCCATTGACCTGGTTGCCCTGGCAGTCCCAGAGACCGAAGGTGAGTGCCCAGGAGGTCGGCCAGTCGAAGGCCGTCTGCACGCCCGCGACTTCTTCGTGGTTGCGGATCAACAGGTAGAAAGCGTATGACGGGCCGACAGCGATATCGACGGCGGGACCAGGGCAGGGATCGGCGATCCCGCAGACCCCGAAGGTGGTCTCGACCGCATGCAGCACCAGGCTGGTGGCATCGTTGACGGCCAGAGCGTTGGAACCCAGACAGAGCAGCGCCATCAGGGTTAGGGCGACTGTCAAATGACGCATGAGGCGTATCCTCCGTTACCATGCACGGTTGATGTGGATCCCTAGAAGCTGCCGCAGGCCACGGAAACCAGGTGCCTGTGGATGTCCGGGACACTCGCTGCCGGAGCGCGAAGGCTGGCCGCGGCTCCCCGGATGGCGCTTCACATGAACGAATGCATTCCTCCTGCCCTGGCCCATGCCTGCTGCCCGGCACCGAGCGGGACGCTCGGACATCGAACCGCATGTGAGCTCAAGACCATCCAAGTCTAACAAAGATAGGCGGTTGATGCAATGCCTTCGGACCGCCGCGGCGCCGCGGGCACAGCAGGGCGAATCCTGTAATCCGTTGCAAGTCGGTCGGATGGTCCCGAGCCACCGGTCGGGGGTCCGGGGCTGCTGTCTCGTCCTGGAGCATTCGCCGAGCCTCCCGCAGCACCCTTTCGACCGAATCAGAATTGGCCGGTCCGGTCGCCCGGGCCAGCGCCGCCCCGCCATTGCCCGCTCCCGCCCGTGCCCTGCCCTCCCGCGGACACACTCTTCGGGGCACGACCCAGGCCGTATACTGTCCCGGCGATGACCCGCTCCACGAAGCCCGGCCGGGCAGCTGCCCGGCCCCGCAGCCCGATGCCGGGCGCCTCCCGTCCTCCGGCAACCACCACGACCGGCCGGGCGGCTCACCGTGCCCCGTCCCTCATCGCCGCCGCCGTGATCCTGGCGGCGGCGACCGTCGTCTACCTGCCGGCCCTCGACGCCGGGCGGATCTGGGACGACGCGACCTATGTCTTCGACAACCCGACCCTGCGGGACCTCGACGGGCTGCGGCAGATCTGGCTGGCGCCGGCCGCCTCGCCGGCCTACTACCCGGTGGTCTTCTCGAGCTTCTGGCTGGAGCACCGGCTGTGGGGCGACGATCCCTTCGGCTACCATCTGGTGAATGTCCTGCTCCACGGCCTGAACGCCCTGCTCGCGTACGTGGTGCTGCGGCGACTGTCGGTGCCGGGCGCCTGGCTCGGAGCGCTGTTGTTCGCGCTGCATCCGGTGCACGTCGAGTCGGTGGCGTGGATCGCGGAGCGCAAGGACCTGTTCTCGGCTGCCTTCTTCCTGCTGGCACTGCTCGCCTGGCTGCGCTTCGTCGCCGCGCCCACCGCAGGGCGCTATGTCACCGTGCTGGCGCTGCACGCCGCGGCGTTGCTGTCGAAGTCGGTGGCCGCCAGCTTCCCGGCGGTCGCCCTGCTGGCCACCTACTGGCAACGGGGCCGCGTCGGTTGGCGTCAGGCGCTGGCGACCCTGCCCCTGGTGGCGCTCTCGCTCGCCCTGGCGCTCGTGACCGCCTGGCGCGAGCGGCTCGATCAGACCCCCCAAGTCGGCCTGGGACTTCTCGAGTCGGTGATGGTCGCAGGACGCAACCTGGCGTTCTACGTGCGGACCCTGGTGGCGCCGTTCGGGCTCATGAGCATCTACCCGCGCTGGGAGATCGATCTCTCCGACCCGCTGCAGTACGCCTGGCCGCTGCTCGCCGTGGCGGTGATCGTCACGCTCTGGTTGCTGCGGCGGCGCTGGGGGGTGGGACCGTTCGTCGCGGCGCTCGGCTTCGTGCTGCTGCACCTGCCGACGCTCGGACTGGTGTCGTTCCACTACATGCACTACGCCTTCGTGGCCGATCGCTACCAGTACCTGGCGGTGCTGGCGCCGCTGGCGCTCTGCGGCGCGCTGGTCGGTCCGGCGCTCGCGCGCCGCGCGCCGATGCCATCGCCGCGGCGGCCCGCGGGCGGCCGCGGCGCCGCCACGGCCGTCCGCGCCGCCGCCATGGCCGTCCGCTGGCCTCTGATGATCCCGGTGGTGCTGGCGCTGTCAGGGCTCGGGACACTGACCTGGCGCCAGGCGGCACGCTACGAGGACGCCGTCACCCTGAGCCGTCACAACCTGGAGCTGAACCCAGAGGCCTGGGGCGCGCACGTCAACCTGGGCGTGGCGCTGGGTGCCCGCGGAGAGCGCCGGGTGGCGATCGAGCACCTCGAGCGCGCGCTCGAGATCGAGCCCGATGCGGCGGTGCCGCTCTACAACCTGTCGATCCTGCGCATCCAGCGGGGCGAGCTGGAGCCGGCGATCGACGGACTCGAGCGCCTCCTGGCCATCGACCCGGACTATCCCGACGCGCGCTACGCGCTGGGCGTCGCACTGACCCGGGCCGGTCGCCTGCCGGCGGCGATCGATACGCTCGAGCGCGCCCTCGACGACTTCGCCGCCGGTCCCGGTCGGCGCCCGGGTGTCGGCCCGACCGAGATCCGGCTGGCGCTTGCCGATGCGCGCTACCTGGCGGGGCGCTACGAGGCGGCGGCTGTCACGGCCACGTCCGTCATCGCCGAGCTGCCGGCCGCGGATCCCAGGCGCGGCTACCTGCTGCTCACGCGCTTCCTGGCGGTCTGGCGGCTCGAGGATCGCGCCGCGGCAGGTGCCACGGTGACGGGCATGACGTCGGGCGATCCCTGGTGCGGCGAGCTGCTCGATTTCTACCGGGGACGGTTCTCGGCCGCCGAGCTCCTGGCAATGGCGCGGGCCGCGCCTGCTGCCGAGCGGCCCGGCCGGCTCTGCGAGGCGCACTACTACATCGGCATGGCGCTCCTGCTCGAGGGTGATGCGGCCGCTGCCCGGGCCGAGCTCGAGGCCTGCGTCGCCACCGGTCTCACCCACTTCACCGAGCACGAGCGCGCGCGCCAGGAGCTCCGCGCCCTGGGCAGTCGATGAGCCTCTTGCCGCTGCCTCACGGCGCGGCGACGTCGGCGCGCGGCGCGCGCACGATCAGCGTGCCGCTCGCCGTCCGCCCATTGACCTCCGGCTCGTACATGAGCTCGCCGGCGACCGGCGGATGGACGAAGGTGCCCGGTGTCGTGGCCCGGGCGACGTAGGTGAACGTGTGCTCGCCACGCTTCAGGAAGTCGGCGAACAGCACCACCCGGTCGTCATGGGTCTCCGTGTGGTTCCACGAGCCCCACCAGTGTTGGCGGCCGGACCCGCTCAGCATGGCGCCACGTGCCCGGTCGATGGCGGGATTCAGTGCCTCGAGACCCGCCGGCAGCGCATCGTCGACGACGACGTAGTTGCGGTCCACGGCGCTCGTGAGACGCAGCGTGACCCGCACGAAGTCGCCGCCGTCGAGCGTGACGGTCTCGCCGGCGGCGAGCGGCGGTGCGGTCGGCGTGCCGTCGCGGTCGATCGGCTCGAGCAGGCGCTCGACGGCGAGACCGCGCGTGCGCGCCGGCTGTGGACCCTCGGCGTAGGACTCGAGCAGCACGGAGTAGTAGAGGCGCCCCGCCCCGCGTGCCTCGAGGTCGATCGGCACGGTTTCGCGCGGGTCGCGGCTCGCCGCGGTGTCGGCGGCCGCCACCACGCGCTCGAGCGGCCAGGCCTCCTGCACGGCGCGCGTCGAGCGCTCGCGGAAGCCGGCCTCGATCATCGTCCGGCCGGCGACCCGCACCGCGACGGCGAGATCGGGTGCGACGCGCTCGTAGGCGGTGTGGAAGGCGGACAGCGCCTCGACCACGGCGGCGTTGTCCTGGGTCGACGGCCAGTGGCCGTGCGTCCGCCGTTGCATCAGTCCGCGC
>JASFRE010000430.1:0-4246 GCA_050115055.1 Candidatus Eiseniibacteriota bacterium
CTGGCTCAGGCGCCGTCGCGGTGGCGATCGCGTCGCCGCCGTGCTGTTCCTCGGGCTGGTGGGCTCCACCCTGCTCGCCACACCACTGGCCGCCGCCGATGCGGAGAAACCCGATACCGTCGCGGTCGCCACCGGGGCCGCGGACTCGAGCGCTCCGGCCGACCCGGAGCTGGCGGCGGTGCTCGGGCACTTCGACGCGGCGATCGCCGACATCCAGGACGTGCGCGCCACGTTCACCCAGCGTAACTGGTCGCCGGTCTTCGAGGACTGGGAGTACTCGGCCGGCCGGCTCTGGTACCGCGTACCCGGCGAGCTGGTGATGCGCTACGAGGAGCCGTTGCACCAGGAGGTCTTCATCGACACCTCCGGGGTGTGGGTCTATCTGGTCGACCAGCGGCAGGCGCAGCGCTATCCATTCACCACGCCAGCCGAGCGCGACGGCAGCCTGGCCATCCTCTGGCGCCCGTCGCACGAGCTGGCCGAGCGCTACACGATCACGCTCGCCGCCGCGCCACCTCGCGGCGAGGCGGGCGGCAGCTGGCTGGCGCTCGTGCCGCGGGACGCGGAGGTCGCGCAGGTGGTGTCGGGCCTCTTCCTGCGCCTCGATCCGGCGCGCGGACTCTCCGACTGCATCCTCCTCGAGCGCGCCAACGGCGAGCGCGTGCGCCTCGAGATCGACACCTTCGAGGCCAATCCGGGGCTCGACGACGACGTCTTCCGCTTCGTGCCGCCGGAGGGCGTCGACGTCGTGCGGTTCTAGGAGTTGCTACAGCAGGGTGCACGTCGATCGACGGCCGCGGCGGCAGACGCGCGATCCTGCCGCCCATGCCGCCGACCCATCGATCACCGGCGCGGCGGCTCGATCAGCGCGCCGTAGAGCTCCGGCCGGCGGTCGAGCAGCACGTGGTTCTGCGGACTGAACGACTTCTCGCGCGCCATCGCCGGGTCGATCTCGACGACACCCGACTCGACCTCACGCTCCGAGGCACGGACCAGGACCGTGCCCTCCGGATCGACCACCTGGCTCTGGCCCGTGAACGTGGCGCGCCGTCCATCGGGGCGCGCGTCGGTGCCGACCCGGTTGGCGGTCACCGCGAACACCCGGTTCTCGATGCAGCGCGCCCGCATGACCTCCTGGCAGTAGTGCAGCACCAGGTTGGCGGGATGCGCGATCAGGTCGGCGCCGGCGAGTGCCAGGCAGCGCGCCGCCTCGGGAAAGCGCCAGTCGTAGCAGACCATGAGACCGATCTTGACGCCGTCGACCTCGACCACCGGAAAGCCCTCGACCCCCGGCTCGAACCAGAGCTTCTCTTCCATGAACAGGTGGACCTTACGGTAGCGCTGGACGTCCGCCGACGGCGTCACGAGGACCGCGGAGTTGTAGAGTCGGTCGCCGTCGCGCTCGCAGACGCCGGCGACGAGTGTCATCCGCCGTGCGCGCGCGACATCGCGGAGCGCCGCGCAGGTGGGTCCATCCGGGATCGGCTCGGCGAGCGCCGTCGCCTCCTCGCGGGAGGTGAAGACATAACCCGACTGACAGAGCTCCGGGGCGACGATCAGATCGGCATCGACCTCGGTCAGCTGCGCGAGCAGGCGCTGGCGATTGCCGTCGAGATCGCCGATGATCGGTGCGGACTGGAGGAACCCGACTCGCATCATCGGGTCATAGTACACGGGCCACACGGGGCCGCCACCATCGTGGCAGGCCGGTCGGCGGAACGGACGGGATCGGTATGGACGCGAGACGGGAACACGGCGATCGTCAGACGAGCCACCAGGCGGCGGCGGGCGCCGGCCGGGCCGACGACGCGCACGCGGCGCGCAGCGACACGGCGGCCGAGCCCGAGCCGGTCGAGGCCTCGCAGCTCGATCCGGAGCTTCGCGTCCCCCGGGACGCCTACGATCGCTTCCGGCGGCTGATCCTCGAAGCCACCTCGCGCATCGGCGGCCACCTGGGCCACGAGACGACCGAGGTGCTCCTCCTGGTTCCCGACCTGCTCCTCCTGTTCGTGGCGCTGGCACGGGACCCGCGGGTCGACCGGCGATTCAAGCTCCTCGCCGGCGCCGTCGCCGCCTACTTGCTGTCGCCGGTCGATCTCATGCCGGAGGCGCTCCTGGGCCCGCTCGGCATGGCGGACGACATGGTGCTGGCCTTCCTGGCGCTCGAGACGATGCTCAATCACGTGCCGCGCGAGATCCTGCTCGACCACTGGCGGGGCCGGCGCGATCTGCTGGAGGTGGCGCGTCTGGGGACGGCCCTCGGCAGCCGCCTGATCCCCCGCGCGTTGCACGACCGGGTCCTGCGCTGGCTGCGCCGCGCCGGTGGTTGAGGCCGGCCGTCGGCCCCGCGGGTGGCTCTGATCGAGGCCCGATGTGCCCCGTGGGCGTGGCAACGGGGGCCACCGGGCGCGTGCACTCGCCGGGCCGATCGGCTATGCTAGGGCCTCGTCTGGGGTTCCGCGCCCCCGTCAGGCTGCGCGCGGGGTGGCGACGTCTCTGCGTGTAAGGACTGATCTGATATGAACATCACGCGCAAATCCGAGGGCAAGCACGCCGTCGTCCTGGCCCTGTCCGGCAACATCACCGGGGGCCCGGATGCCGAGCTGTTCTCGAGCACCCTCGAGGAGCTGATTGGCGAGGGCCGGAAGAACGTGCTGCTCGACCTGAAGAGCGTCAAGTGGGTCAACTCCACCGGCCTCGGGATCCTGATCAGTGGCCTGCACAAGCTGCGGAACCTCGGCGGCGCCATGAAGATCGTCAACATGAGCGACCGGATCGATAACATCTTCAGCGTCACCAAGTTGAACCTGGTCTTCGAGGTCTTCACGGAGGAGGTCGAGGCGCTGCGGAGCTTCAGGCCGGCCGAGGACGCCTCGAGCGGCAAGCCCACCTCATAATGAGACGAGTCGCGATGGTCGCCGCATCGTGACGACGTCGACCGTCCCCACCCAGACATTCTGACCGCCCTGCCCGCCTCCTGACATCCTGTCTTGCATCATGGACGGTCTGTCGGGGTGTCGCGGCGCACCTCTTGCCAGCCGGGACCCCTCCTCCCCGGATTCCACCGCCACTCCCACCCCGGCCGGCTCCTCGGCGCCCGGCAGCGGTCCGCTTTCCCCGCGCTACCGGTGCGCGCCGGTTCCCGCGGCGGCCCCCGGCCGTCTGCCCGGGGAGCGCCGCGGACCCGCGGGATGGGCCTTTTTGGTTGCTATCAAAGGCTTTGACGCGCTTGACCGGCTAGTGGTATGATCACCGTGGTTGAAGGTCTTCAGTGACCTCCGGGTTCGATCCTGTGTCACGCACCCTTGTCTCGGTCGCTTCATCGCCGACGCGGGAGCGAACCTTTTTTCGTATCGCATCGCATCACGGTCGACGCGGCTCGCACGCGAGCGCCGTGTCGATCGGGTGCGGTGGACGTTCAGTCGGACCGACGAGGATGCCGAGGCGACGTCGAGGCGCTCCACCCGTGGGAGCGCACGATGGGTGCGCTCGAGGGCATCGATTCCGGCCGCAACGCACATCGGATCGCTGGCGACCACGATCCGACGCGCAACGAGGAACCTCCATGAGCCGCATCGCAGTGGTCCTGATGATGGGTTGCGTCCTGAGCGCCTCGAGTGCGCTCGGAGCCGTGTCCATCCTGAACCTGTCAGGGAACAACTTCTCGATGGACGAACCGGCTGCTCAGGGCGGGCAGCTGCGGATCGCCGCCGAGCTTTCCCAGGCGCAGGACATGCCACCGATCACGCTGCCAGGGATCACGACGTGGAGCACCGAGTACACGGTGTACGTCTACGGGCTGATTCTGGAGAGCGAGCCGACCGGTTTCCAGCGCAACTTCTCGGGGGGCCACATCGAGATCTGGGCGCAGAATCCGCCCAATGCACCGTGGACTCCGACGACACCCGTGTCGAGCATCCCGGCCTTCAGCTCCGGCGTCGTGCCCGCCTCGTTCACCGACGGCACGATGCTCTTGAAGGGGGCGTTCTCCTCGTTCACGATCCTCGACTTCACCATGTTCGGCAGCGCTACCGGCACCATCACCAATACCGATATCGACTGGACGGGTGGAACGAGCCTGAGCGAGCTGATCGCGCAGGGGATTCAGAATGACTGGGTCTGGAGCGGCTGGTTCGACGTCGGGGCACCGGTGCCCGGCGGCTACCAGATGCTCTATGGTGGCAAGCTCGAGGTCGAGACGCCGACCCCGGTCGAACCGAGGACCTGGGGGAGCATCAAGGCCCTG
>JASFRE010000431.1:0-4217 GCA_050115055.1 Candidatus Eiseniibacteriota bacterium
AGGCCGAGATCGGGCGCGCGCTCTGGCGACGCCGCGTCGGCGACGAGCTCGCGATTCCCGGCGCTGACGGCGAGCGGCGCGTCCGCGTCGAGCGGATCGAGGTCAGGGTGCCGCCCGAGACGACGGTCGTGACCGGTGAGCCGGCCGCTGCCGCGGAGCCGACCGCTGCCGCCGAGCCGGCCGCTGCCGCCGAGCCGGGCGCTGCCGCGGAGCCGGGCGCTGCCGCGGAGCCGGGCGCTGCCGCCGAGCCGGGAGCTGTCGCGGAGCCGGGCGCTGCCGCGGAGCCGCGCGACGCCGGCCCGGGTGGAGGCGGTGCCTGGGAGGCGGACGGTCACGGGTCCGCGGGGCCCGGTGCCACCGGCCCCGGTGTCGCGCCGCATGGTGACGTCGCAGCGTCGAGCAATGCCGCTGAGGTCGAGCCGGCGCTCGATGACGCCGGTGCCGCGCGACGCGACGACTGAGCGCACGCCGGACGCCACGGGTCCCGGTCCGCCTCTGCCATCCGGGCCAACCGGGCCAGGGATTGCTGCCGCCGGAGCGGTTGATCGACGGGGTCCCAGCAGTCTCGACCCGGACGTCGCAACCCACTGTCGTCACGTTGGTTGAAACGCCCGGCCCGGGTGCGCTGGGGGGCTCTCCCGGAGATGCGGCGCGACCGGCGTGGTGCTACAATGGACCTCGCCGGGAGACGTCGGGCGAATCCAGTCGCCGGCGCCCATCGGTCGTGATCGCAGCAAGGATGACGTCATGAGGCGATTGACCGGCAGGGGACGGGCAGCGAGTCGGATGATCGTGCGGAGCGTGGTGATCCTCCCGGCCCTGGTCGGGTGCGTTGCCGCGGGAGCTCTCGGGACGCAGCCGGCCGAAGAGGCACCGGTTGGAGTGGCGGATCAAGCGACCTGGCTGGTCGGCGGCGACGGCAGCCGGCTGGTGCCGGACGGCCCCGCTGATCGGACGTCATCGCGCATCCCGGATGTGCCCGACGTGGTCGAGGAGGCGCTGGACGTCGCCAGCGACCCCGACGGCGACGGGCTGCCGCCCCGGACAGCGAGCCTCGCCCAGGATCCCACGCGGCGTGCCCCGATCAGCGGCTGGTATCTCGAGCGGTCCGGCAAGCTCGGCACCGATGTCGAGGCCGCGACCTGGGGACGCGTCAAGAAGCTGTTCTCCGAGTAGCCGGCGCCGGGCGCGTCGGCGCGGGGTGCAGCGCCGGCGGCGGACCGGGCGCTGGACGGCGAGCCTGGTGACGCCGTTGCGGTTCGGCAGTGGCGCGCCGCGTACGGCGTACCAGCGGGACTGTCCCTCACGACCGTCTCTGCGTCATGGACCGGGAGCGACACCGTCGAGCCCGGGCTTTTCTTTTGCCCGGCGCATCGACCGCTGCACGGCCGGGCCGGCGTCGGCCGTCTCCGACCGGTGGCCCACCGGTGACGGTCGTGCTACCGTCTTGCACCTCCGTGCCACCCGGTGCACCTTCGGCCCGATCGGGCGTGTCACACGGTGTCACGATGCAGGGAGCCCGGAACGTCGATGATCGGGGCGTAGCGCAGCCTGGTAGCGCATCTGCTTTGGGAGCAGGAGGTCGCCGGTTCAAATCCGGCCGCCCCGACCACCGTTGCGGCCCTCCAGGCGGGTCGCCCGGCGCCCGGCCTCGCCAGGCGCCCGGTCCCGGATCCTGTCCGCAATCGATGCGCCGTCCTCCCGGCCTCTCCGGCCTCCCGGTGGGTGCCCTGAATCCGCTTCCCCCACCCGCTGGCTCACCCCCCGCTCGCCGCTTCCGATCTCCTGTCTCAGGATCGACACGGTCGATGTCGATCAAGGAGGAGAGACCGTGAACGGCCGCGGCAGGCCCTGGCCTGCCCGGATGGGTGCCGGGAGCGGCTGCACCCGGGCTTCCGGTGCGGTTCATGTGGAGACTTGAACCGGATGCGCCACGGGACCCGTAGACTCCTGCAGCCGCCGATCGAGGGGGTGTGCCAGATGGACATCGACACGCGCGTCATGCGAATCGGTTGCCTGCTGTTGCTGGTCGCGGTGGTGGCCGTGACCGGCGTCGGACGCGCCGGCGAGGTCAGCGGGCGCGTCGTCCTGAACGCGACGCGCGCCCACGTCGGGGAGATGCTGGGCGGACCGGGCGCGATGTCGAGAGCGCTGGATCGCGGCGCACCGACCGGCCCCGTCCTCGTCTACGTTGGTGAAGCGTCGGCCGAGCTGCCGCGGCTGTCCGGCGCCCCGGCGCGGCTCCGGATGACGGCCGGTGGGCTGACCCCGGCGCTGCAAGCGGTCTGCGTCGGCTCGACGATCGAGTTCGAAAACGCGGATGGCAGTGCGCACCGACTGGTGGCCGAGTCGTCCCGTGGCGGGTTCGATCTCGGCTGGCAGGCGGGCGGCACGACGCGCTCCATCGAGGTGCGCGAGGTCGGCCTGATGAGGCTGTCGTGTTCGCTCGAGCACCGATCGATCGGCGAGCTGGTCGTGCTGCCGCACAGCTGCTTCGCCCTGGCCGATGCGAGCGGCAGCTTCCGGCTGCCGAACCTGCCGCCCGGGCCGGCAGTCGTGGTTGCGTACGCGCCGGGCATGGGCGAGGTCTCGCGACAGATCGAGATCCCCGTCGAAGGCAAGGCGCGTCTCGACCTCAGCTTCTGAACCGGTCGCGCCGACCCGGTCGGCCCGCGAGGGGCTGGACGTCGCCGCGCGGTACCTTGACTTGGTGCGGGCAGGGCGCCCTGCTACAATGCCCCGCCCATGCGGTCCGAGAGTCGATACGAGCAGGCCTACCTGGTGCTGGCCGCGGTGTTCATCGCCGCACTGGTCTCCTGCAATCTCATCTTCCAGAAGTTCTTCGTCTGGGAGCCGTTCGGTCTCTATCGCTTCGAGATCTCGGTCGGCATCCTGCCCTATCCGGTGACGTTCCTGGTCACCGACGTGATCTCCGAGATCTACGGCAAGCGTCGTGCCGACCGGGTCGTGAAGGCGGGCTTCATCGCCTCGCTCTTCGTGATGAGCTTCGTCCTGCTGGCCGACCGGGTGCCCCAGACGGCCTGGTCACCGGTCTCCGGCGCCGAGTTCCACAAGGTCTTCGGTCTGTTCGGCCCGGCGGTGCTGGCGTCGATGTCGGCCTACCTGGCGGCACAGTTCATCGACATCCGCGTCTTCCACTTCTGGAAACGGGTGACGCGCGGACGGCACCTGTGGTTGCGCAACAACGGCTCGACGATGTTCTCGCAGCTCATCGACACGGCCATGGTGCTGCTGCTCCTGTGCGTGACCGGCGCGATCGAGTGGAACCGCTTCGGGGGACTGCTGGCGAACGGCTATCTGTTCAAGGTGCTGGTGGCAGCGTCCGACACACCGTTCTTCTATGCGGCGGTGTTCCTCTGGCGCCGCACGTTCGCGGCGGAGATTCAGGAAGCGCAGGCCGGTGACCCGACCGCGGCCTGAGCGTTTTCGACCGCCCGGCCGGGGCTGATCAGGCCGCGTCGATGCGGATGTGAGGGAGGATCGACATCATGCCAGAGCCCCCACGCACGGGAGAGCGTTACCCCATGCCGGTCAGCCTGCGCCGCACGTATCGGTTCTGCTGTTCCCACCGCTATCACAACCCGCGACTGTCGGCGGAGGAGAACCAGCGGCTGTTCGGCAAGTGCAACTACGCGCATGGCCACGGTCACAACTACGAGCTGGTCGTGGTCCTCGGTCCCGGGGTGCCCGATCCGGCCACCGGCATGCTCTTCGACCTCGCCGAGCTCGATCGACGCGTCTCCGCGGTGATCCTCGAGCCGTTCGATCATCGACATCTGAATCTGGACATCCCCCACTTCGCGGATGTGATCCCGACCACCGAGGAGATCGCCCGCTACGCCTTCGAGGAGCTCGATCGGGTCCTCCCGGCGAGGTTGCTGCGCGGCGTCGTGGTTCGCGAGGACGAGTCGCTGGCGGCCGAGTGCATGCGTCCGCCGGAGCGTGGGTGAGCGCCTGGCGCCTGACGCCCCCTGCCCCTGCCCGGGCCCGCCGCGGGCGGTGGCGACCGCCCCATCCCGGTCGCCCGTACGGTGTCCCCGACCACCCTCGTGCGCGACGTAACTCACGAGGGCGATTGACGTTTCCGTCGGGTCGCGATATACTACCGGCCGGTGGGCATGCGTTTCCGCATGCCGCCGCCTGATCACCCCCAGCCCGCTTCCGAGATCCAACAACCAGGGGTTCCAGCTGTCACA
>JASFRE010000432.1:0-4212 GCA_050115055.1 Candidatus Eiseniibacteriota bacterium
CTACATCGGCAAGACCTCTCAGGAGGAGACGATCCTGCGCACCAACCTGTCGGCGGCGCGAGAGGTGGCCCGGCAGGTGCGGCTCAGGGACATCGGCGGCATCATCGTCACCGATTTCATCGACATGGAGGAGCTCGCCAACCGAAGGGCGGTGCTCGACGAGCTGCGCAATCACCTGAAGCGCGACCGCGCGCGGACGAAGGTCTTCGAGGTCTCCGAGCTCGGGCTGATCGAGATGACCCGGCAGCGGGTCCGGCCGAGCCTCTTGCACTACTTCTCGGACGACTGCCCGATGTGCGACGGGATCGGCAAGATCCTGTCGCTCGAGTCGGTGGCGATGTCGACCGAGCGCATGCTCAAGCGGGCCGGTCGCGAGCTCAAGGACAAGCGGCTCGAGCTGCACGTCTCGCCCGAGGTGGCGGTCTTCCTCATGGAGGAGCGCGGCGAGCGCATCGCGCAGATCGAGCGCGCCCACGGCATGGAGGTCGACATCGTCGACGACCCGTCGCTGCGCCGCCAGGAGCGCCGCCTGAAGGTGGCGCGCACGGCCGAGGACGTCACCGACCGCGTGAAGCTCTGAGCGGAGCCGCGGCGCGCGGCAACGGTGCACGCGGCGGCCGCGGTGGCAGCGGTGGGAGCGGCGGCAGCGGTGGCAACGGCAGCCGCGGTGGCCGCGGTGGCAGCGGCGGCCGCGGTGGCAGCGGTGGGAGCGGCGGCAGCGACGACAACGGCGGGACGGTGGGGGGCGCCCCGGGCCGGCCCGGGGCGGGCATCGGGCCCGCCGTCCGGGGGCGAGGTGCCGCGCGGGACGGGTCTTGACAGCTCCCGGGTCGGCGGCGTAGTCTCCTCCGTCGCGCTTTTCGTCAAGGGTGGCCACCCGGTCACCGGGCCCCGTCGTGGAGTCAGAGACGCATGTACGCAGTGGTTCGGATTCAGGGTCAGCAGCTCCGGGTCGAGCCGGAGCAGACAGTCCGCGTGCCCCGGCTCGCGGCTGAGGTCGGCGAGCGTCTGGCACTGCGCGAGGTCCTGGCGGTGCACGACGGCGACTCGCTGCGCATCGGGCAGCCGCTGCTCGACGGTGCCGAGGTCGACGCCGAGGTCGTCGCGCACCCGCGTGGACCGAAGCTGCGCGTGTTCAAGTTCAAGCGCCGCAAGGACTATCGCCGCGTCAAGGGCCACCGCTCGGACCTCACCGAGCTGCGCATCCACGGTGTCAAGGTGGGACGTGCTGGCGGCACCACCACTGCGTCGGAGGAGCCCGCGTCGCCGGACGCCTAGGCAGCGGGCGCGGCCCCGGCCGGGCGCACCGCGGAAGAGACAGGGACGGTCATCATGGCTCACAAGAAGGGCGTCGGTAGCTCCCGCAACGGACGTGATTCCAATCCGCAGTTCCTCGGCGTGAAGGCCTACGGCAACGAGGCGGTGACCGCCGGCACGATCATCGTGCGCCAGCGCGGGACCCGGATCCACCCCGGCCTCAACGTCAAGCGCGCCCGTGACGACTCGCTGTTCGCGGTCCGCGACGGCTACGTCCACTTCGAGCGCTGGGGGCGCGATCGCAAGCGCGTCTCCGTCCTGCCCGAGCCGCAGACCCCCGCCACCGGTCACTGATCCCGCCCGCGGTCCCGGCGAGCGGGGAGGTTGCGCCGTGGAGCCCGACTGCGTCGTCATCATCCCGGCCCGGCTCGCCTCGTCGCGCTTTCCCGGCAAGGTCCTTGCACCGCTGGCCGGCCGACCGCTCATCACCCACGTCATCGACCGGGTGCGCGCCGCGCGCTCGTCGTCCCGCTTGATCGTCGCCACCGACGACCGTCGGATCGCCGCGGTGGTCGAGGCCCACGCGGCCGAGGCATGGCTCACCGACCCATCGCATCCGAGCGGCACCGACCGCATCGCCGAGGTGGCGCGCGAGCTCGAGTGCCAGCTCGTCGTCAACGTACAGGGCGATGAGCCGATGCTGCCACCGTCGGCCATCGATCGCTGCGTCGAGGCGCTGGCGGAGGACCCCGGAGCCGGTCTCTCGACCCTCGCCCATGCGGTCGACGTCGACCGCGCGCAGGACCCGAACGTCGTCAAGGTGGTGCGGGATCGCCGCGGACGTGCCCTGTACTTCTCTCGCGCGCCGATTCCCCGGCTGCGCCCCGGGGAGGCCGGGAGTCTGTTGCGCCATATCGGCATCTACGGCTATCGGCGCGACGTGTTGCTCCGGCTGGCGGACCTCGAGCCGACGCCGCTCGAGCGCCACGAGCGGCTCGAGCAGCTGCGGGCCCTCGAGCACGGCATCGCCATCCAGGTCGGGCTGGTCGACTGGGCGGTGCAGGGCGTCGACACGCCGGCGGACCTGGAGCGCGTCGAGGCGCTGCTGGCCGCCGCGACGAGTCCGGGGGAGACGCAGGGCGGCCGCTGACGGAGGTCGTGCCATGGCGGCCCGCCGTGGCGGTCTGCCGTGGCGCCCCGCCGTGGCGATCCGACGACGATGGGGGACGGGGCGCGCACGCCGCCGGGTCGGGACGTGGCGGCGGTTGACAAGCGCGCGCGGCTCACTATAGTGGAACAGGCGACGTGCACGCCTCAGGGACGCGTGCCCGGTCGCCCACCAGTCGGCTCCGGGCGATCAGGCGTCCTCACCTCCTCGCGCCATTTCATGCAACCGGCACCCGCCGGCACCTGCTCGCCCCGAGGTACTTCCGTTCCGAGTGGGATCGGGTGCGGCCGGCCCCGTCCGTCGCGCGCCGACGAGGCGCTCAAGGCTGCGCACGGTCCCGGTGAGGAAACATGGCCAAGTACATCGTCGTCACCGGAGGCGTCGTCTCGTCGCTCGGCAAGGGCATCGCTGCGGCCTCGCTCGGGCTGCTCCTCAAGAACCGCGGGCTCGAGGTGACCCTGCAGAAGCTCGACCCCTACCTGAACGTCGATCCGGGCACGATGAGCCCCTTCCAGCACGGTGAGGTCTTCGTCACCGACGACGGCGCCGAGACCGACCTCGACCTGGGGCACTACGAGCGCTTCACCGACCGCAGCCTGTCGCAGAAGCACAACGTCACGGCCGGCCAAATCTACGAGCAGATCATCACGAATGAGCGCCGCGGCGATTACCTCGGGCGCACCGTGCAGGTCATCCCGCACGTCACCGACGAGATCAAGCGTCGCGTCAAGCTGGTGGGCGAGGAGCCGGGCGTCGATGTGGCCATCGTCGAGATCGGTGGCACGGTGGGCGATATCGAGAGCCTGCCGTTTCTCGAGGCGGTCCGCCAGCTCCGGCTCGAGCGCGGTCCGGCGAACGTCCTCAACGTGCACGTGACGCTGGTGCCGTTTGTCAAGGCGGCTCAGGAGATCAAGACGAAACCGACCCAGCACTCGGTCAAGGCGATGCGCGAGATCGGCATCCAGCCCGATGTCCTGCTCTGCCGGAGCGAGGTGCGCCTGCATCCCGATGTGCGTGAGAAGATCGCGCTGTTCTGCAATGTCGATCCGCGCGGAGTCATCGAGGCGCTCGACGTACCATCGGTCTACCAGGTCCCGCTCATGCTGCACGAGGGTGGGCTCGACGACTTGGTGATCGAGCGGCTGGCGATCGACGCGGCGGCATCCCAGCTCGACGAGTGGGAGGCGACGGTCGATCGCATCGTCTCCTCTCCGACCGGCGGCACGATCGCCATCTGCGGCAAGTACACTCATATCCGCGATGCGTACAAGTCGATCGTCGAGGCCATCGTCCATGCTGGCGTCGCCAACAACCGGCGCATGGAGATCCGCTGGGTGGAGGCCGAAGCGATCGAGGCGCAAGGCGCCGCGCAGCTCCTGCACGATGTCGACGGCATCCTGGTGCCCGGGGCCTTTGGTGAACGGGGCAGCCGCGGCAAGGTGGAAGCGGCCCGCTACGCGCGGGAGCAGAACATCCCGTATCTCGGCATCTGCTTCGGCCTGCACTGCGCGGCGATCGACTTCGCGCAGACCGTCTGCGGACTCGACGGCGCCACCTCGGCGGAGATCGATGACGAGACACCGCACGCGATCATCGATTTCCTGCCCGAGCAGCGCGACCAGCGGCAGATGGGCGGGACGATGCGGCTCGGCGGCTACACCTGCCACCTCGTGCCAGGTACCCGCGCCGCCGCTGCCTACCAAGCAGAGACGGTCCTCGAGCGCCACCGGCACCGCTACGAGTTCAACAACGACTACCGCGAGATCTTCGAGAACCACGGCATGCGC
>JASFRE010000433.1:0-4211 GCA_050115055.1 Candidatus Eiseniibacteriota bacterium
TTGCCAGATGGTAGGCTGCGTACGACGATTTGCAGTCCCGCGCGTGGCGCACATTCGACGGATCCCTCGGGCGAAACAACCGCGCGCCCGATGCGCCATGGATGCGACCGTCCCCCACCCGCGGCGCATCCCCGGTGCATGCCGGCCGACCGAGCCCCCACGACACCCCGAACGATCGAGCGGGAGTCCAGCATGCGATTCATGATCATCGTCAAGGCCACCCCCGACAGCGAGGCCGGCGCCATGCCCGAGCAGTCGCTGATCTCCGAGATGGCCGCCTACCACGAGGAGCTCGTCAAGGCCGGGGCGCTCGTCGACGCCAGCGGTCTCCAGCCGACATCGAAGGGCTGGCGGATCAACTACGTCGGCGACCGTCGCACCCTGGTCGACGGCCCCTTCGCCGAGACCAAGGAGCTGATCGCCGGCTATACCGTCATCGACGTCGCATCCCGCGAAGCGGCGATCGCGTGGTCGAGGCGCTTCCCGAACCCGGCCGGGCCGGGCGGCACGACGCAGATCGAGGTGCGACCGCTCTTCGAGCTCGACGACTTCGAGCCCGGCGAGGGGGTCGACCGTTTCCGCGAGCTCGACGCCACCAGGGAGCAGCAGGCATCCGCGCGGAAGGCGTAGCTCGCGAACCCTGTCCCCCGTCCATCACCCGAGGCGTCGACACACCATGCCCACCCTCAAACCCAACCCCCGGTTCGATGGCGAGGCCGAGGAGGCGGCACCCCTCCACACCTCGCTCTTCGAGGATTCACCGATCGACTGCATGCTCCGCCAAGCCGTCGCCGGGCTCGAGAGGGCGGCCATGGCGCGCTGACTGCGTCGCGCCCCGCATGGACGCGGCTCGCCCCCGGCGGCCGACCACCCGGCGGCCGACCAGCCAAGGAGACGACCTTGCGCTACATCTGTCTGGGCTTCATGGAGGAAGCGAAGTGGGACCGCATGACCGAGAACGAGCGCACGACGATCATCGATCAGTGCATCGCCTACGATCGGGAGCTGCGCCGGGACGGCCGCTTCCTCGGCGGTGAGGCTCTCCAGAGCTCGAGCGCCGCAGCGACCCTGACCGACGCCGACGGCGAGGTCGTCGTCACCGACGGCCCGTTCAGCGAGGCCAAGGAGCAGCTCGGCGGCTTCTTTCTGCTCGAGGCCGACGACCTGAACCACGCCATCCAGATCATGTCGAAGCACCCCGGCGTGCGCATGGGTCCGTTCGAGATCCGGCCGATCGACGAGGCGATGAGCGCTCTGGGCCGCGACTGAGAGGCGGTCTGGTAGAATCGTCCCATGTCCGCACGTGCGCCACGGTCCACGCCGTCTCGCCCCTCACTCGCCGCGCTCGCGCTCTGCGGCCTGCAGCTCGCGCTGGCCTGCACGGCCCGGGCCCAGCCCGCCCGCGGCTCCGACGGACCGCTCGGCGAGTGGCCCGACTTCGAGCCGATCGGCTACATCACCGCCCCCCATCCGGACATCCCGGACGAGCAGACGCACCTCTACGGTGACTGGGGCGGCATCGTCGGCGAGGAGTTCATCGTCCTCGAGGGTGGTCTCGTCAAGCTCCTCTACCACAGCTACCACGAGACCTACATGACCGAGCATGTCCACGAGGAGGAGGTACTGCACGACTGGGCGCTCGGCTACGACGCCGAGACCAAGATCAAGTTCCCGCCGCTCGCACGGCCCGGCGGCCCGATTCCCGGACCGGCCTGGGAACACACCGACACGCCGGCCTACATCCGGCACCCACGGAGCGGGGCGCACCTGCTCTACAACACCGTGCGGCCGGGGACGAAGCACCTGCACCCGGAGTGGGAAGGGCTGCCGGGACACGAGTCGGCGATCCAGGTCGCGACCAGCGAGGACCCACCGGCCATCGGCGTGCCGTTCGACCAGAGCTACGACAACGCACTGGTCGCCGAGCTCTGGTGGGAGCAGGGCTGGAACCAGGAAGGGGTCGTGAGGGGCGGCCTGTCGGAGCCGACACCGGTCTGGGTGCCGCACCTCGGCACGCACGGCAAGGTCCGGCTGTTCTATCGCGGGCTGCATGGTGCCCCGGGCACCTACTGGAACTGGCGGATCTCCTATGCCGACAGCGACGACGGCATGACCGGCTGGGTCAAGAACCCGGTCCCGACCTTCGACCCGTCCGATCCGGAGAATCCGGCTCATCGCTGGACGCAACCGCCACCGGTCGGCTTCGGCTTCCGGGGCGCGTGGCAGGCCCACTGCACCGGCGACACGATCGCCGGCGGCGTGCACATGATCCTCACCGTCTCGAACCAGAATGTCGCCGGGTTCGGACATCTCGCCTACTACTGGTCGCCGGACTGGGGCGACACCTGGTACGGCCACCCGGACAACCCGATCATCGCCCCCGGGCAGTTCGAGCACGGCGTGCCGGCGTCCGGCTTCCAGCGCACGCCGACGCTGCTCGTCGACGACACCTACGGCCGCTACATCATCGCCTACAATGCCGGTCACGACACGCAGGAGCCCTGGCGACGCCGTACCTACCTGGCCGTCGCCAGCCGCCCCGGCGGCTCGACCCGGGCAACGGCACCGCCGGTCGGCGCTGGCGCGACCTTCCGCCTGCTCCGCATCGCTCCGAACCCCGCGCCCGGTGCGGTCCGGCTCGACCTCGACCTCCCGCGGGCCGGCGGGCTGGACGTCGCCATCTACGCGGCGACCGGTCGCCTGGTCGGGCGACTCGAGCGCCTGCGCGCCGCGGCCGGGCGCCGATCGCTGAGCTGGAACGCGACCGCGGCGGGACACCCCCTGCCCGCCGGCATCTACTTTCTGCACGCGCGACTGGAATCGCCGGCCGGCGGTGTCGATGTCGCCACCGGACGCGTCGTCCTGAATCACTGAGCCTCCCCCGCACGCGTCCGAGGAGTAGCACTCATGCGTCCGTCCGTCATCACCCACGCCGATCGCGCCGCCGCCGGTCGTTGCCGCGTCCCCCTCGCATCGATCACCCTTGCGGCGCTGGCGCTTGTCGCCACGTCGATGGCCGCTTGCGCCGGCTGGGACCTGCAGCCGGGCCCGACCACCGCCGACCTCTACGACGTCACCGCCAGCCACGGCGACATCGACATCGCCTGGGCCTGCGGCGCCGGCGGCACCATCCTCTTCACCAGCAACGGCGGTGCGACGTGGACGGCGCAGCAGAGCGGCACCACCGAGGACCTGTACGGCATCGCCTTCCAGGAGCTGGCCGGCGGCCCCGTCGTGGCGGTCGGCGCCGGCGGCATGATCCTCCACACGACCGACCTGGGCACCACCTGGATGGCGCGCGACAGCGGTACCGGTGCAGCGCTGCGCTCGATCAGCGACTTCGGCTTCTTCGTGGTCGGCGACGGCGGGACCGTCCTGCGCAGCACCGACGAGGGCGTGACCTGGAGCGCGATGGCGAGCGGCACGACGGCCGATCTGTACGCGGTCTCCGGCTCCTTCTCGGTCTACGCCGTCGGTGCGGGTGGCACCCTCCTCTCCTGGCACTCCACCAGCGGCTGGTTCGCGCGCGACAGCGGCACGACGGCGGACCTCCTCGGCACGCCGCTTTTCGGAGCGACCGATTACGTGGTCGGCGACCGCGGCCTCGTGCTGCGCAGCACCGACCACGGGATCAGCTGGGAGCCGCAGCCGACCGGCACGCTCGCCGCGCTCCGCGACGTGCAGCTGTCGGTGAACAACACGAGTCGTCTGTACGCGGTCGGCGATGGAGGCACGATCCTCAAGTCGGTCGACCACGGGGTGACCTGGGGGACCCAGGAGAGTGGCACCGACGAGGACCTGCATGGCGTCTTCTTCTACCTCGACGACCATCGCGGCTGGGCGGTGGGCACGGGCGGGACGATCCTGCGGACGAACGATGGCGGCGGGACGCCCGTGCTGGGCGTGAACGATGCGGAGGATGCGGTGGAGCCAGCGGCGAGCGGCCGTGCCCCCGCCATCGGCCTTGCCGTCTACCCCAATCCGTTCCGGTCGCGCGCGACCTTGGCGGTCGACGTCGACCGACCCGGCCACCTGACGCTCGAGCTCTTCGATCCGGCCGGGCGCCGGGTGGCGGGATGGACTGGCCGGGCTGAGCGCGCCGGCACGCGTCGGATCGAGCTCGACCTGGCACGCGATCTGCCGGCCGGCGTCTACTTCGCGCGGCTCGAGGCCGGCGGTGGCGGCCAGGTCCAGACGCGCTCCATGACGCG
>JASFRE010000434.1:0-4203 GCA_050115055.1 Candidatus Eiseniibacteriota bacterium
GACGTGCCGCCATCCGCGCAGTGCTGATGCCGGATCCGGACTGCGAGGACCTCTACTTCGTGGCGCGACCGGACGGCTCGCACCGGTTCTCGCGCACGCTGGCCGAGCACGAGCGCGCCATCCGCGCCATCCGCTCCGGCAAGGAACGACGCCCATGACACGCACCGACGACACCGACGCACGCGATCTCGAACGGCTACGTTCGGCGATCGCCGCCCGCAGGCGGGTCGTCGTCGCCTTTTCCGGCGGCACCGACTCGACGCTGGTGGCGAGCATCGCGGCCGAGGTACTCGGCAGTGGCGCCGTGGCGGTGACGGCGCGCTCGCCGAGTCTGGCGGCCCGGGAGCGTGAGCGCGCGGCGGCGCTGGCGGCACGGCTGGGGCTCCGGCACCGCGAGATCGACACCGAGGAGATGCGTCGCGACGCCTACCGTGCGAACGTCGGGGATCGCTGCTACCATTGCAAGTCCGAGCTCTTCGAGCGTCTCGAGGCGGTGCGCGTCGAGGAGGGCTGCGAGGTCATCCTCGACGGCACGAACCTCGCCGATCTCGGCGACACGCGGCCGGGACTGCGTGCGGCGCGCGAGTGGCGCGTCGCCAGCCCGCTGGTCGAGGCCGGTCTCGACAAGGCGGCGGTTCGCCGGCTGTCGCGGCGGCTCGGGCTGCCGACCTGGGACCTGCCGGACAACGCCTGCCTGGCGTCGCGGCTGCCGGTCGGCACCGAGGTCAGCGTCGCGCGGCTGCGGCGGGTCGAGGTGGCCGAGGAGGGTCTCCACCGACTCGGGCTGCGGCTGGTGCGGGTGCGCGACGCCGGGCGCCGCGGCCGCATCGAGCTCGGCGCGGCGGAGCTCCGTACCGTCGCACAGACGCCGGGGCTGGCGGCACGGGTGGAGGCGGCGGTCGAGGCGGCGGGCTTCGAGTCCGCCTGGATCGATCCGGCCGGCTACCGGCAAGGCGGGGCGGATCGCCGCCAGGTGGCGGCGTCGCCGGGGCCGGACCGGGGAAGGGGCGAAGGTGATGGCTGAGCACGGTGGACAGGGTGGAGCCGGTGGCAAGCGGCGCGGTGCCGATCGCCGGCGAGACCGTCGCGGGCGGCATCAGCAACCGGCATCGCAGCCGGACCGGCTCCCGTTCGAGCGCGCCAACTGGCTGCTGTTCGGGGTGGCACTGGCGGTGATCGCCATCGGTTACGGATTTCTGGCCGGCGGCTCGATCACGCTGGCTCCGCTCTTGCTTGTGCTGGGCTACTGCGTGCTCGTGCCGCTGGCGATCATCTATCGCCCGCGATCGCGGTCTGCCGCCCCGCCGGTGGAGCCCCGCGATCGATCCGCTTGAAGCGACGGGGGCGAATAGCTCAGCTGGTCAGAGCACTTGCCTTACAAGCAAGGGGTCACAGGTTCGAGTCCTGTTTCGCCCACCACCGCCACCCGATCGTCGCGTCGCTACGTCCGCCGCGGCCGGGGACCCGGCGATGTCGGAGCGGCCCGGGGCGGGCACGAAGGTGTCCGAGCGTACCCCGGACACCGGGGGAGATGGCCCGCGAACCGGGTGGCCAGCCCCCTCCTGGATCCCTCGGAACCACTCGGGGGACGCCGCGCCGCCGACGACCGCACGGGGACGGCCGGTCGCCGGACCGCTGACCGGGCCGCCGTCGCGGTCCGGCACATCGCCTCGAACCACGACGCCGGTCGTGGTGTAGTCCGAGACAGCATCGCGGGGAGGTCAGGGTGATCGCCCCGTGTCGAGGCTCCACACTGGCCAGTACTTATCTCTAACTCAAAGCGCAGCAAGTGGTTGGAGAGATGTCAGCGTTCAACGGGTCGGGTCGGTCCACGGACGGGACAAGCCTTCGGGCTGGTCACGGTCGAGACGCCGATCAGCGCCCCGGCGTGGCCGTGCCCCATTCCGTGTGCGGAGCCGAGTGTGAGGTTGCGAGCGGAAGCCCGCGCCTCGGTCAAGCCCCGATCAACCCCTGGTCAGGCACGCATAAACCACTCCCATTGCTGGACTTTCACGTTGACACGTGCCGCGGGCCCGTGCTACGTTTGTCCGACGTCAGGGATTCCGCTTGGCTTGGGAAAGGGGGGGTGTCCGACGGCGCACTTCGGCGGAGCTGACCCAGCTTCGGCTCAAGCTCTTTGGCTCTTGATTCAGCAACAGAGGCAAGTCTAGGGAGGTGTCATAATGTCCCGTTTTCTGGTTAGCGCCTTGGGTGCTGCGATCCTCCTGAGCATCGCGGCCATCGCCATCGCGGGCCAGCCTGACCCCGGTCAGAGCAGCGGCGAGACGCGCATCGGCGTGAGCCCCAAGAATCTCACCGCCCCGCCGGCGGCCGTGTACACCTACGTGTACAATCTTCTCGACAGCTCGGGTACCCCCGTCGTCGGTTTCCCAGCCAGCCAGGTCGAGCTCGACTTCACGGCCTGTGCGAATCCCAGCACCCGGCCGCAGAATCAGATCCCGGCGGATGGCGACTCGGACGCCAACGGTGATGTCTTCTGGTCGGTCAACCTGGCCTTCGGCGGCTCGGATCCGTGCCAGGTCGACGTCCTCGTCCAGAACCAGGTCTTCTTCAACATTCCGCCCGATCCCGGTGGTGGTGTGCGTAGCCCGGACGTGAACGGTGACGGCAGCGTCGCGGTCAACGACCTCGCGCTGTGGCAGCAGACCTTCACGGGTCCCCAGACCCCGTACATCGGTGACCTGGCGGAGCCGTTCGACGATCAGGTCGCTGTCAACGACCTGGCCGTCTACCAGCAGCACTTCGTCGCCCCGTAAGCTGACGGGATCGACGGAAGGCATTAGCAAGGCCAGAGCTTCTGCTACGGAGTCGAGTCGGATCCGAAGCCCCGTGCGATCGAGGCGGTCACCGTCGGCGAGAGACGGGGGTCCTAGCCGGGTCGACGAAGACAACCGAGACCCGGTGAGGCACCGATCTCGCCTGGTAGTGTGAGGGCCCGTGCGCCAAGCGCACGGGCCCTCGACATGACCGCCCGGCCATGTCCAGCCCGTCGACCGGAGCCAGCCGGTGTCGATCGACGGCGGCCCCGGGCGGCCGGACCGCAGCGACGACCGCCATGACCCGCCCCATCATCCACCATTCCTCGTGCTCGCCACGCCGCTCGCCACCACCCGACGCCGGTCTGGCCCTCACCGCGCCCGGCGCCCATCTAGCCCTTGGCGCTGGCCTCCGGCTTGGCATAGAGTCTTCGGTCGCACGAACGATCTGCCCGGGAGTCCCGAACAGACCTCTCCGGCGCCCGGTCCGCCAGCTCGGTCGCTCCGGACGGCGGGCGCCTCAACGCCGAGAGTCCTAGACATGAATGGACGTACCTTCCGCGGCTCGCTGCCGCTCGCCCACCTGCTCCTGCTCACCACCCTCACCGTCTCCGGCCAGTCACGAACCGCGTCGGGCGCGTCGGGAGACACGGAGGCCGCCGCCACCGGAACCGACAGCGCCGCGGCCGTCGCCGAGACCCTCCGGGTGACCGGCGCCCCGGTCGTGGAGGAGGAGTGGGTTCTGGGAGATAGCCTCCACATCCCGAGCACGTGGCGCGGCAAGCGGCTCCGGGCGCATCTCGACTCGACGCTCAACATCAACCTCGATGCCGGCTTCACCCTGCATGCCGAACCGCACGGCAAGCTCACGAGCTTCGCCGAGATCGCGCGCCGGGTGAGCGACTGCGACTCGGTGCGCACCGCGGTGTCGCCGGGCGACTGGGATGTCTACGTCATCGCCACCGACTTCGAGCAGGTCGCGGCGGTCGAGTTCAGCTTCGACTACCCCGACGACTGGATCGTGCACGGCTTCCGGCTCAACCCGGAGCTCAGGAGCCCGTTCATGGTCGGCGGCCTCGATGCGGGCGGAGAACGGCCGACGATGGTCGCGTTCACCTGCGTCTGCGACCCGGGGCACACCGATCTGCTGCTGCCGCGTACGCCCCACAGCGAGGGCTCCGCGGTGGTGATCGGGGTGGTGACGCTGACGGCCACGTCGGCCGGCTCGATCGGCATCGCCGATCATCGGGCTGCCGAGTACGCGGCGCCGGAGATCGCCGACTGCTACTCCAACTCGGAGGAGATTCCGGCGAGCCGGCGGGGTCGCATCGATGTCGGGCGTGGCCCCGGCGCCGCACCTTGCCGCGCGGCGCCGACCACGGGTGCGGCGGTGACCGGGGGCGCGGCCGGCAGCGCAACCGGCAGC